>NZ_PTQW01000034.1 GCF_004343725.1 Treponema sp. J25 | reverse complement strand
CTTGACAATCTACTGGTTCAGTATAAAACTGAACTTGCTCAATGGGCTGCCTAATGTCCAGGGGGGTACCATGTCTGTTAAATAACCATTTTTCTGGATAATTCATTATCCGACAATCATTTAAAACCGCACCGTATGCTTACAGACAGTAAAATATGTTAACAAACGCAAAAATATTCCTCTCATTGCAAAAACTATTTCGACAAAAACGAGATGTTTTGTCACAAAGAACATCACCGGATGACTTTTTATGTGCGGCCAGGCCCTGAAGGGCCCTCCCACAGGCCTTTCGGAGGCGTCCTTTTTTAACAGGTGGGAGGCGGCCAATCATCCTTCGTCGCTACTCTCCTCTAGTATAAGGATGAGCGGGCCCTTGCGCGCCCTTTCCTATCCTGCTAGTATCCCTTCTATGGAACAGATGAAACGGACCGTAACCTGCGGCGCCCTGCGGGGTGCTGATGCGGGTAAGCAGGTTATTTTAAACGGCTGGGTCCACCGGAAACGGGACCACGGCGGCATTAGTTTTATCAATCTGCGGGATCGCTACGGCATCACCCAGGTGGTGGTGGATGCGGATGCCCCAGAGGCCTTAAAAGAGGTGGTGGAAGAACTCCGGAACGAATACTGCATCGCCGTGGAAGGCACCGTCCGGCGACGCCCCGCGTCCATGGTAAACCCCGAGATGGCCACCGGCGAAATCGAAGTAGTCGCATCCCGGATCGTCATATTGAATCGCTGCGAGGTCCTTCCCTTTCAAATTGAAGAAGAAACGGACGCCAAGGAGGATCTGCGCCTTAAGTATCGGTACCTGGATCTCCGTTCGGGGGGGATGCAGCGGCGGATTAAGCTGCGCCACGAGGTAGCCTTTGCGGTACGGGAGTACCTTACCGCCCAGGGGTTCTATGAGATAGAGACCCCCACCTTTATCCGGTCCACCCCCGAAGGGGCCCGGGATTACCTCGTGCCAAGCCGGCTGTATCCGGGGAAATTCTACGCCCTGCCCCAATCGCCCCAGCTGTACAAACAGCTCCTCATGGTGGCGGGTTTCGATAAATACTTCCAGATTGCCCGCTGCTATCGGGACGAAGACGCCCGGGGGGACCGACAACCCGAGTTTACCCAGATCGATATCGAGATGTCCTTCGTAAGCCGGGAGGACGTGCTTACCCTGGTGGAAGGACTCATGGGGTACGTGTTTCAGAAGACCCTGCAGGTAACCCTCCCTGCCCGGTTCCGCCGGATTCCCTACGATGAAGCGATGGAAACCTACGGCTCCGACAAACCGGATCTGCGGTATGAACTGCCCCTGCAGAACTTTGACCTCTATGTGGCGGAATCCACCTTTCAGGCCTTTAAAGAGGCCCTTGCCACTGGCGAAGCGGAACGGCAGGCCGCGGCAGCCCGGGGGGTCCGTATTCCAGGCGGGGGCGTCAAGGCCCTGGTGGTTCCCGGCAAGGCCGACTATTCCCGCAAACAGATCGAAGAACTGGAAGCCCAGGCAAAGATCTACAAGGCCCGGGGCCTTGCCTGGATGAAGGTAGTCCGGGCGGCCGACGGGTCGCCCACCCTGGAAGGGGGCATCAGCAAGTTCTTTGTGCCCGCCCCCGATGGGAGTGGCGCCCCCGCCGACCTGGCGGGAAGGATTATCCGCGGCCTCGGCGCCCAGGTAGGAGACCTTATCCTCCTGGTGGCCGACAGCAAACGCCAGATCGCCAACGTGGCCCTGGGGGCGGTCCGCTCCAAGCTCGGCCGGGACCTGGGACTCTGCGATCCCCGGCGTTTTGAGTTTGCCTGGATCATCGATTTTCCCATGTTCGAATTCAACGAAGAAGAAAATCGCTGGGAAGCGGCCCACCACCTCTTTACTTGGCCTCAGGAGCAGTACCACGCCATCATGGAAACCGATCCGGGTTCGGTAAAGGGGGACCTGTACGACCTAGTGCTCAATGGTTTTGAACTTGCCAGCGGTTCTATCCGTATCCATGACCCGGAACTCCAGAAGCGGGTATTTTCCATCGTGGGCCTTGGACCGGAAGCGGCGGAAAAGAAATTCGGCTTTTTAACCCAGGCCTTTAAGTATGGGGCCCCGCCCCACGGCGGTATTGCCCCCGGCCTCGACCGGCTCGTGATGCTCATGGCGGGGGAAACCAGCATAAAAGAAGTAATCGCCTTCCCCAAGAATTCCTTTGCGGTCAGCCCCATGGACGACTCTCCCAGCGAGGTAGAGCCCCGACAGCTTGAGGAACTGCACCTCATCATCAACTATCCCAAAAAAGGAGACGCCCCTTCGGGAGAAGTCCTATGAACGGTCCGGCGCTCACCGAGCTTGATATAACCCTGCGCCTGGCTCTAAGTTTTATCGCAGGGGGCATCGTCGGGTTTGAGCGAACGAGCCGCCACCAGGTGGCGGGCCTACGAACCCACATCCTTATCTGTGTGGGTTCGACCCTGCTCATGCTCCTATCCCTCTGGATCCCCGAACAATTCCTGGGCCTTAAAAGCGGCGACCCTGGCCGAATCGCGGCCCAGGTGGTCTCAGGGATTGGCTTTTTAGGAGCCGGGGCCATCATGCGGCTCGGAAACAACGTGAAGGGCCTTACCACCGCCGCAAGTCTTTGGCTGATTGCCGCGGTGGGGCTTGCCCTGGGGGCGGGCTTCTATCTTGCGGCGGGGCTTACCCTTGCTATTTCCCTCTTCACGCTGGTTATCCTGGATCGTCTTGAGCGACGCTTTTTCCCTACGGAACGCATCAAAATTCTTGAGCTGGAATTCAAGGACCAGAACCCCGACATCACCTTTATTATAAAGACCCTGGCCGACCACGGGGTGCATGTCCAATCGATCGACATAGAACAGAATCTCATAAAAGGGGGTGGATCCCGGCTTCGACTTCTCGTAAGTCTTCCCAGCTCCGTGGAAATTCAAAAACTGTCCCGGACCCTTAAGACCCTCGATGAACTTGAGCGGATCGAAATAAAAGAAAAATATTGAGATTTTCTCTCTGCGGACCCGGCGGTCAAAAAGGAAATGGCTGGAGGTCGGCGACAAGGGGGCCGCTCTTAAGGGAACGGGGGACCACGGTCCGACATCCCAACCGCCCTAGGCTGTAAGCACCGGGATACGGGGCGGGCTGAGTTCCAGGGTGATGGGGAAGTCCCCCGGCTCGAGGAGCACCGATTCCCCATCCATCTGGGCAAGGATAGGGGCGTTGTAATAAATGCGCACCCCTTCGGTGGTAAAGAAGTGGGCCTCCGGCCGATTCCCGTGCTGACCGGTGGTAAAGAGCCCCTTCAGCTTGAGCTTTTTTAAAAGCCCCATCTGTTCGATGGCAAGGAAATTCCGTTCATCCGGCAGGATTGGAATGCCACCCCCATAGGTGCGCCCTCCACTTACCCCGAGGGCCGCAAGAAAAAAGAGCCCTTCCAGCACTGTGGGAACCTCGCCATCAGCGGAGAGCCCCTTCGCGGCAGCGCTTCCTTGCGGGGGAACCCCGATCCGGTCGGGCAACACTTCGATCCTCATAGGACGAACCGGATACCAGCATTCATAAAAGAGGGTCGCCACATCAACCCAGAATTTATATGAATCCCCCGGGAGGTGCCCCTTCATCTTATTGGTCATGTGGGTAACAAAGGCGTCAAGGCCCACCGAAAGGATATTAAAGGCCACAAAGGGCCCCTTTGACGAAGAAAGGTACATCGTTACAGCCCGCTCAAAGACCCGTTCTCGGGCATTTACGAGGTGGGCCAGGGTGGCGGCCATGGTCGGTGCTTCGGCCCCATCGTTGCCGGTGCCCATGGGGAGCCGTACAATGGCCATGTGTTGAACCACCTGGGGCGGTCCATAAAACAGGGAGGTAAGGGCTTCAAGACTTGTTCCGTCTCCGCCGGCGGTAAGAATCAAAAAGAAGGGCGGCGTTTCCTGCCGGTCCTGGGACGCGGCAATGACGGCGGCCGCTTCGTCCAGAAGGGCGTTCACTATTCGACAGGCGTGTTTTGCCTCGGTGGTGGGGACCAGGCCCAGGGCGCCGAGGGAGCCATCACCGGTATCGGCTTCCTGGGCGGTACGGGAAGGGCCCGCGGGGACTGGCCGGACTGGCCAGGAAGTCAGTTCCTTGCAATATTCTTTTAATGCCCGCTGGTGCTCCCGCCAGCGGGAACCAATGGTAAAGCCCCCGGCCTTGGGGTTGGCAATAACCGTCCAGTATAGAGGACGCTCCGGGAACAGGGGGAGACGGGTGCAAACATAGGCAAGATCGGCGGCAAATTCATGCAAAGGGTCTTTCATATTCCAAGAATCCTACGAAATGGTAAAATTGTCCAGGGGAAGAAAAAAAGAAGGCAGTTGGTACACATCCTCTACCCCCTGCACCAGGATACCCCCCATACCCATCTCGAGGGGCAGGGCAATATCGATATCGAAGCGGTCCCCCACCGCCACACAGTCCTGGGGCTGGACCCGTATATCTTCCAGCACAAGGTGCAGGGGCCGTTCGTGGGGTTTGGAGACTCCCGCCCGATCGATCCCTACAATGGAAACCACATAGGGGGCCACCCCTAAGATTGAAAGGGTCCGGCGGGCAATGGTTTCCGGGTTGTTGGTAACCACCGCAAGCTTATACGAAGGGGCTAAGCGGGCAAAGGTTGCCCTAAGCTCAGGATCTTCCTGCAAAAACGCCTCTGGCTGGATACATTCTGCCCTGAACCGAATAATTTGAGAGAAAGGAACCCCGAGAGCCTGGAGACTGTTGGCAAGGCTTATTTTTTTGCCCCCATGTTGGGCCGACCAGTCAGCTTGAAAGCGCTGAAGTTCCTTTCTAAAAACCTCGAGGGATTTTCCCAGATACCGGGCGGCTTCTTCGATTTGCACCTCGATCTGGTGCTGTTCGTAGGCCCTGTGGGTATACAGGGTGTTATCCATATCAAAGATAAGGGCCCGAATTGAAGGCCGGGGAAAGCGATAGGGGGTCATTGAAAAAACTGCTCCATTTTAGACTGCAAATGACGGTATGTTTCATATCGTTCTGAAAAACGGGCATATTCGGATTGGACCGGTTCATATACCCGGCGGATCTGTACCATCCGTTCTACCGCCTCTTCCAGGCTTGCCGCTTCCCCGCTTGCCAGGAGGGCAAGACAGGCGTTTCCCGCGAGTTCCCCATCTTCTATGGCGGGAACCACCAGGTAGCGGCCAGTGATGTTGGCCTTCATCTGGTTCCAGAGGGGATTCTTTGCCTGCCCCCCGGAAAGCCGCATCGATTCAAGGCGAAGGTGCTGGACCTCCAAAAGTTCGATACCCCGGCGAACCATAAAGCCAATCGCCTCCAGCACCGCATAGCCCAGTTCGGCCCGGCTCGTTAGTCCCGCGGTGGAAATGATAGCACTGGGAAGACAGAGGGAGCCCTCTCCGTGGATCTCGGGGAAAAAGAAGCTTTTCGGTGCCGGTGTTTCCAGAATTTCCCGCATCATCTCCTGGTAGTCCCGTTCGTGCTGTCCCGTAATTTCCCGGAACCACTCAAAAAGGCGTCCCGTAGAGGGAAGCAGGGCCGCCAGGTTCCATTTGTCGCCCCTTACATGGGGAAGCAGGCGGAGGGAACTACTGTGGATGGGGCGGGCAGTGCAGAGGTTGATCCCTTCCGAGGTGCCGGACCGATCACAGACCATGCCTTCCTCGAGCACCCCCACACCAAGGAGGGCCATGATAAAGTCAGGCCCGCCGACAATAAGGGGAATTCCTGCCGGAAGAAGACAGGGGCCCGCGGCTTTTTCAGAAAGGTGGCCCACAATGGTTCCCATGATGACAAAGGGCGGAAAAAGGCGGGCAGGAAGGCCAGCCCCTTCTAATTGGGGACCATCCCAGTAATAGGGGATATACCGTTCGTTGGGGATGGCCGTAACCGGGTCAGCCCCCAGGCGCCACAGGAGATACTCCTGGGGCGAAAGGAAAAAGGCCAGCGACGCAAAATCCTCAGGTCGTTCCCGGGAAAACCGGAGCACCGAGGGCAAGAACAGGGAAGGTCCCCCACTTTCCGCTGGGAGCACCGACATGGCTTTGTAAGAGGAGTCCCGCTCCATACGTGAGGTTCCCCCACTTTCCGTTGGGGCCGACGACCGGGGAGGGGCGGAAGGGCTCGTATTTTCAGCGCCCGTATTTTCAGCAGCGGAAGCCCTTACCCTCTTGCCCTTGACGGCCGAAATAGGGGTACCGGGGGCGGGGCACTTTTCCTCTTTTTTCTTCCCTTGATGCCAATGGAGGGGGGCCAGGGCCCGGCCTTCTGGGGTGATAGGGACAAGGGTAGGCCCATTGCCGGAAATGGCAATTCCCCGGACTGTGGGAAGAAAAGATATTTGTTCGGCCAGTTCGTGACAGGCCCGAACAAAGGCATCTTCCCAATCAGAAGCCAGGACCGTCCCCTCCATCACGCGATGGGAAGGGTAGCGTTGACGGGAAAAGGCCAGCACCGTTCCATCCGTGCCTATATAGGCCGCTTTAAGGCTTGACGTGCCAATATCGACGCAGAGAAACGCACCCTGGCCCTGCATAGGCTATCCCTGGCTGATAAGTTTTTCTATTATCTCCCGGTTATCAAGGATAGAACTTAAGGATCGACCGTGATGCAGACGGGAAATGGTCTGGGCAAAAAGGCTGGAAATATTCACGCTGACGTACCACTCGTGTTTCAGGAGTTCCTCGTGGTACACCGCGTTGGTGCCGATCACCCGATAGAACCAGCCCTGTCGGTAGGCTTCGTCAAAATGCTGGATCGCATCCCCTGAAAAGAAGGGAAGACTGATTGCTGCTATGACTTCCCGGGCTCCCTGCTCTTTAAGGAATTTCATCGCCTTAAGAAGGGTACCCCCCGTTCCCAGCATGTCATCGGCCATAAAGACGGTTTTATCTTTCACGTTTCCGAGCAGCTTAATTTCTGCGATGTTGTTGTCCAGGGCATTCTGGGTAACCCGGCTATAATCCCGCTCCTTGTACAGAAGGGCCAGGGGTTTTTTCAAACTGGTGGCGTAAAATTTGTTTCGATCCACCGCCCCCGTATCCGGCGAGACCACCACAAAATTTTCACTGTGAATATCCGTAATCTGGGAAAGCTTCCGGATAATCTGGTAGCTGGCGTGGAGATTTTCGAGCCGCAGGAAGTTAAAGGCGTTTTCAATTTCCCGGGAATGGATATCCAGGGTAATGATGCGGTCCACCCCCATGGCCTCAAGCATCTTTCCGATACGGCTTGCCGTAAGGCCTTCCCGCCCTTTCTTCTTGTGCTGCCGGGAATAGGGGTATACCGGCAATACCAGGGTTACCCGCTCGGCTCCCGCCTGCTTTACCGCATCCACCGTGACAAAGAGGTTCATGATATGGTCATTCACCGAAAGGACCTTAAGATTCTTTCCCTCATTAAACGGCAGCGGATAATGGTTTTCCACATCCTGAAAAACGTAGACGTCTTTACCTCGAATCGATTCAAGGATCTCCGTTTTTAGTTCCCCGTTGGGGAAATAGGTAAACCGGGCAGGGATCTTAAAATGGGGGATGCGGTAGGTAAGCACATCCCGGGGGGTGTTGGTGGTGGAAACCGCAATATCACTGGCAAAGTTGATTTTTCGAATAACCTGTTCCGTATCCAGGGAATACCGTTTAGAAAGAACCTGGGTCTTATTTTCGAAACGCCGGCGGTACAGGCGTCGCAGATGACCTATCACTTCGTTGGCAAAATGTTCTCCGCCGGGGCAGGCAATAATGCCCAGCCGTGTGGGATCCGTGTAGTTCATGGGTGGTTATTGTGGTACCACAGAGCGGCGGTGGGGGTCAAGGGATGAATACGGGGGCAGATGAGTCCCTTAGGGAGGGCCTTCATAAAAAATCGCAAGAACGCCAGGACCGCCCATTATTTGATTGTGTCTTACGCCCCTATGGCATGAATGGCCCCTTTAGTGATATACTAGTTCAAACATAAAATACTACAGAAGGTGGAAACCATGGGTGAATGCGAATTTATGGGAACCTGTCCGTTTTTTAATAACAAAACGAGTCCCATGCCAGCCAATGCGGAGGAACTAAAGAACAATTACTGCAAGACCAACAACCTCCATTGTGCTTTGTATATGATTGCATCAAGTCTGGGGGCAGAGAAATTTCCTCTCGATGTGCTTCCCACCGAAAAAGATAAGGCCTATGCCATCATTGCCCAGGGGTAATGGGGCATGGGAGAAAGTAATCGGACATCGGAGCGAGTTCTCTGCGTCAGTACCGACTTGTTTAAAAAGCACTGGGATGGGAAGCGGCAGACCTATGCCCTGTCAGAAACAACCATTTTTGAACAGCTTTCGTCCTGTAATCCTACTTTTATCCCCCGACCACTGGCGGAACAGGACAAGGGGTACAAGCAACTGATTCCCTACTGTTTGGTTAAAAACAGCAAAGGACAATACCTTTGTTACGAGAGGCAAGGCACGGAGCAGCGCCTCCACGGTCTGCGCTCCCTGGGGATTGGGGGACATATCAACCCTGCAGATAGTCTTAGCTATAACAAGGGAACTTTTGGAGACACCACCTCTCTGAGAGATACTATTCATCGGGCCCTGCGACGGGAGGTGGAAGAAGAGATTGGTCTTTTTTTCCCCTCCGAGGCATACACCTGTGTAGGGCTTATCCAGGAAGAAGAAAGCGCCGTAGGCCTCGTCCATGTAGGATTGGTATACCTCCTTGCGCTTGATACGGAAGAAATTCCCGGAGGGGAAGAGATAGGCTCCTACGAATGGCTCGAAGCGACAGGCATACACCATCACCTTTCTACAAACCGACAGGAGAAACCTTCCTCTCTAGAAAAGAGTGGGGCCCCTGCGACCTGGTCCTTTGAACGGTGGTCCGAGCTTGCCTTTAGCCTTGTTTCTTTAGTGGGATGATTTTCCCGCTGGGCAGGCTGGGTCAGTACCGAAATTGAGGGATTTTTGCCGGCCCTCGCCCTAAAACGCTCCCGGCTGTTTTATAGCGTTTTCCGGAATACGGACTATCGGCCCCGTTTTTGCAGTCTCTGAAAATCAGCCCTTCCCCTTCTTTTTCTTTTTGGTTACTGCTATAATGCGCTCATTCGTCATTCTAACCATGTTGAGGAACCTATGAACATTGATACAAGCCTCCGTAATCTGGACAGTCTCTTTCCCTCTACTTTTACTGAGGAACAGAAAGCCCGAGCCAAGACGCTCTTTTTAAAAAATCTTTCCCTCGAGGCCCACCGATGGTATGGCGGAAAGATGCAGACCGTCCCCAAGTGCGGTCTTTTTGGATTTAACTGGTTCAACGTGTGGTATACCCCGGGGGTATCGCAAATTTCCACCACCATTCGGGACAACAACGATGCGTCCTTTGCCCTTTCTAACCGGGGGAATCTGGTAGCCGTGGTTTCTGATTCTACCCGGGTCCTCGGCGATGGGGACTGTACCCCTCCCGGCGGGCTTGGCGTCATGGAAGGGAAGGCCCTGCTCATGAAGTACCTCGGTGGTGTTGATGCGGTGGCCCTCTGTATCGATTCCCGGAACAGGGAAGGAAAACCAGACCCCGATAGAATTATCGAGTTTGTGAAAATGGCGCAGCCCTCCTTCGGGGCGATTAATCTTGAAGATATCAGTCAGCCCAACTGTTTTAAGGTGCTGGATGAACTGCGGGAAGCCTGCGATATTCCCGTCTGGCACGACGATGCCCAGGGAACGGCCTGCGTAACCCTGGCGGGGCTTATCAACGCCTTAAAACTGGTGAACAAAAAACTTTCTGATGTACGGATTGTGCTCTTAGGGGCGGGGGCATCAAACACCACCATTGCGCGGCTCCTCATGGCCGATGGGGCGGACCCCGACCGTATCATCATGTTCGATTCCCGGGGAGCGTTGCACAGGAAACGAAAAGACATTGAGACGGACCCGCGGAATTACCGGAAATGGGAACTCTGCCAGCAAACCAATCCTCAGGGGATTGATGATATGGCCACCGCCATGAAGGGGGCCGATGTTCTCATTGCCCTGTCGACCCCCGGACCGGATACGGTGAAACAAGAGTGGGTCCGCTCCATGGCCGAGAAAGCCATTGTGTTTGCCTGCGCCAATCCGGTACCAGAAATTTGGCCCTATGCGGCAAAGGAAGCGGGGGCCCACATTGTGGCTACCGGCCGGGGGGATTTTCCCAACCAGGTAAACAACTCGGTGTGCTTCCCTGGCATCTTAAAGGGGGCCCTCCTGGTTCGGGCCCGCAAGATTACCGATGGGATGGCCATCCGCTGCGCCCATTCCATTGCCGACTTTGCAGAGCGGCGGGGCATCCATCCTGACAACATCATCGCCACCATGGAAGAAACAGAGGTCTTCGCGGTGGAAGCGGCCGATGTGGCCATGCAGGCTATCAAAGAAGGGGTAGCCCGCTGCACCCTTTCCTGGGATGAGGTGTACCAGAAAGCAATGGCCGACATTACCGCTGCTCGCACGCTGGTGCAGGACATGCACCAGCAGGGGCATATCCAGGCGCCCCCTCAGGAACTGCTAGAAGAGGCTCTGCAAAAGGCGATTGCGGCGGTCCAATAAGGGCAAGCCAACACAGCGAATGGGCGGGCCCCGAACTCGAGAGGCCAGGACTCACGGGGGTCGCGGCTATTTACCACAAAGGGCCTTTTTGGATACCGAGTAGGCACCGGGCTCGAGGAACCGGGACGCGAGGGGGCCGCATCTATTCACCGCAAGGGGGCTTTTCGGATACAGAGGGCACCCCGATTGTCTGTCAAAAGGAAGGGCTACCGGTTATCTGCCAGAAGGGGGAAGGCCCCTACCGATGGAGGCCATACCCGAAGAAAGGAAGCTTTCTTTTAAGGAGAGGGCCCCTAAAAGCTTTCTTTTAATGAGAGGGTCTACTTCTATATTTTTTCGGCCATGCCCTGCCTCACCCTGCGACTTAAAGCCCCTTTCCCTCCAGGCGGTCATATATCTTCGCCAGGGCCTGGCTTGCCTTTTCGTGCAGCACCACCTCTGCTCGGTAATCCTGGGGGGTGGGGGTAAGATTGATAATAACCAGATGCCGCACCAGTTCGGGAAGATAGGCCACGGGATACACCGAAAGGGACGAACCCACCACAAGAAGAAGGTCCGCCTTCTTTACCGCCTCCAAGGCCTCGTTAAAGGCCACCGGCATGGGGTCCCCAAAAAGCACCACCGCCGGGCGCGCATTTCCACCACAGAGAGGACAGCGGGGCGGGATAGAGCCCTGTGCCACCTGCTGTTCAAGCTCAGACAAGGCCCCCCGCCACCTGCACGAAAGACAATAGGCTTCCCGGGTATTGCCATGCACTTCCCAGACCCGTCTACTCCCCGCTAGGTGATGAAGGTTGTCAATGTTTTGGGTGATGACTCCCTGGATATATCCTGCCTCTTCCAATTTAGCCAGGATTTGATGGGCCAGATTAGGGGTGGCATCCTTCATGCTCGTAAGAAGACGAAACCCCCGGATATAGAATTCCTCGGGCCGCTCTCTCAAGACCTGGGCCGAGAGGGTTTCCATGGGATCCATCTGTTCCCAGAGTCCCGAACCGGGGCTACGAAAGTCGGGGATGCCGCTTTCGGTGGAAATTCCCGCCCCCGTAAGCGCAAGGGAGGCTCCCCTTTTATTTTTAATATTCTGAAGCAACGCAGCTACCTTTTGGTATACATCTTCTCTGCAGGAGTTCATGGGTATATTGTTATTCCTCTCCTCAAGATTATGCAATGAGGAGAAAACTAACCTCGAACATCAAAAAACAGAGAACCTTTCTTAAAATCTTAACAAGACCGTATTGATATTCTTACAAAATCGGATATGCTTAATGGTGCCTTTTCGAGAGACCTCTGACTGTTATAAGGAACTTCTATGATGCGCCTTTACTCGAAATTTTGCTGGGTTACTATGCTGATTCTCCTGGTGAACCATGCGGTCCTTACCCAGAATAGAGACCAACCAAGCTACACCCTTGCCCGCTGGTTTATCCAAAGCGGAGATAACCCCACATGGGCACAAAGAGACGGTGACTCCGGTGATTGGACCGAGCAAGAACTTCCTGCATCCATCTCTCTCACTAATGGTTTTGCCTGGGCCCGGGGGGCCTTCAACCTTCAAGATGTTTCCTTCGCGGGCCCCTACTACCTTGTGTTTGACCGCTCCGATATCGCCTGTGAGGTATTTTTGAATGGAAGCTATATCGGCTTTCGAGGGAGCATCCCATCGTCGGCACAGAAATTCGTCGTGCCTGCCAATCAGGTTTCCTATTGGGCGCTTCCATCGGAACTGCTGCAAAACGGTAATAACGTGATAAGTCTGAGGATGTACAGTCAGGGCTCCACTGTATCTTTGCGGCCCCTTCATATCACCAATCTTTCGGGGGCCCTGTTTCAAGAACAGGTGGTTTCTTTTCTGAATAGTACCCTCAATTTGATGCTCGGGACCCTTTCCATTTTTATTGGGATGTACTTCTTTGCCCTCTGGCTCGGCCGAAGACAGGAAAAACCCTATTTCTGGTACGCCCTGGCTTCTCTTGCGATTGGCATATACTTTATGGAAATTGGGGCTAACTTTGCCCTCATCCCGTATAACCTGCAGCGGGCTGTTTCCAAAGCGGCCCTTGTCATTTCTATGGCAAGTCTTATTCAATTTAATTTTTTATTTCCTTTTGTGAAATTCCAACTCCCCGATGGATTTCCTGGCTAATCGGCGTCATCGCTACGGTAATAACCGGTTTTTATCTGTTCTCTTACCAGGACCTCAACGCCATAGGTAAGGTCTTTAATTATTCCCTCCTTTTTGTCCAGGCGACTATCCTCAGTGTTACGATTATTACGATTGTTTCGGTAAGAAAGGGAAAACAAGAGGTGCTGCCCCTCCTTTTTGGGGTTATCGGTGGCGTAGCCTTTGGAACCCACGATGTTATCTATTCAGCGATGGGGCAGCATCCCCTGGTCTGGCTTCAGGGAACGGGGTTCTTCTGTTTGAATCTTTCCCTCTTTGTTTCCCTTACCTTCCGATCTTCCCGGCTATACAAAGAACTGGAGATTTACTCTGCCGAAATTCAACAGAAAACCAGCCAGCTCACCCACTTTATCCGGGGGCTCGAAGAGAGCGCCCGGACTATCTCATCCATATCGGTGAGCATTGATAGGGAAGCCCAACGGGCCGCCGAATCGGCAGAAAAGCTATCCCGGGGAGTCGCGCATATCCAGGAAGGGGCTAGCCAGCAAACAAGGGCCGCGCAAGACGCAAGTGGAGCGGTGGACCAATTTGCGGCATCGGTCGGGAAAGTCTACCTGGACGTCGATCGGCAGGCCCAGGAAATACGAACCTCGGTGGAATCGGTTTCAATGGTGGCCCAGGCAATCGCGGAGGTTACCACCCATACGGAACAAACCGCCCAGTCAGCCCGGGAACTACAGAAATCGGCAGAAGCGGGTCGCATTGCCTCGGATGAACTATCTGAGGCAATAGAACGAATTCGACATACTTCAGACGTAATCGTAAGCATTGTGCAAGCGGTAGAAGAGTTTGCGGAGCAGACAAATCTTTTGGCGATGAATGCGGCTATCGAAGCGGCCCATGCGGGAAGTTCGGGGAGAGGTTTTGCGGTTATTGCCAACGAAATCAAAAAGCTCGCCACCCTTTCCGCTGAACAGGTAGGAAAAATCCGGGATGCTATTCAGGAAATCACACGACGAATAGAGCAGGGGGTTGTTTTAAATAAGAACATGGTGAATTCCCTAGATGTGGTAACCCTGGGAGCTCAGAAAACCCTGACAAGCATAGAAGCAATCTACCGGGCCCTGAGTTCACAGAAAATAGCGGCAGATCAACTGCGCCAAAACCTCTCGGTGCTCTCAGAAACCGCCGAGGGAATACGTAGCGAAGCCCAAAAAGAACAAGGAGAAGGGGAACGGTTACGAAGTCGGATAGGGGAACTTCAACGTATTTCCGAATCTCTTAAAGAAGATATCCATTCCATTACCAGGGAAAACGAAGAGATCCTTTCGATGATTCAACACCTTGCAACGGTAAGCAAAGAAGGCAAAGAGGCGGTTCTTTCGATGAAAGAGGTGTTAGACCAGGAGGTGTAAAAAGTGGCGGGTTGAAGCCGCCACTTTATTCGTTTTTAGTCGTTGTTATTTTAGAGTGCTTGCCAACACATAACTTTTTTGGTTTCCATTTCCAGCAATGGCGATCTGGATATCTTTTCCATCTTTGTAAACGTCCACAAGCACATATTGGTTGTGGTATGAAACATCATTACCATACGCCGCATTGGCCTGTAAACATACATAATGTATTCCATTGACCTTCATATAACCGCCGTCATGATAATGACCAGCAAAAGCAGCGACCACTACCCCACTCTTTTCAAGAATAGAACGAATTTCCGCCGCATTCTTAACAGAATGGGCTGGATCGTAGGCGGCGTCAACCTGTTCAAGGGGACACAGTAATTGATGAGAAAAAACAATGGTGGGGAGTCTTGTGGATGCAAGATCATTTTTTAGCCACTCTACCTCAACTGCGGGGATATTTGCGTCGGACCAGGAGTACCCGGAGCCTGGACCACCAGGGACCCCTGAATAGGGATTGCCATCAGCCTTATAGCACGCATCAAGAACAACGAAGTGAATTCCCCCTTTATCAAATGAATAGTAGGTTTTTCCTTTTGGAATAATCTCACCCGTTCCCCCGTTGACAATTTTCGTGCTTACATCCTCTTTTGACAATTGATCCGTATCATGATTCCCCATCACATGATACCGAGGGCCTTTAAATAACGCCAATTTGGCTTCTGCCGCCTCAAGGAAGCCGAAGGCCGCCGCTTTACGTTTTTCATAAGGAAGGCTCATGTCCACCGGATTGTCCGTAAAATCCCCAAGTTCCACAACAAAAGCGGCATTTGCTTTGTTCATCGCTTCAGCGAAGGCCTCTAGTTTTGCCAGCCCGCCAGTAAAATAGCGGGGAGAAGCATTGACTGATATTACTTGAGATTGATCAGGCTTGTCACAAACATGGACATCGCTTATCACGCCGAAGCGAACCACCCGAGATGGCTCAGCAATAAGCGACCAAGAGAAAAAGGCAAAACAAAAGGACAACCATACCCCTTTCAGTACCGTCTTCATAACGCTCTCCTCCTTATATCAAACTTTATAAGTATCATTGAGGATACGAATTATTTTTCAGAAAGGGTTGGGTTAGTTTTTTATAAAAAATGAGGAGACACTTGCTTCACGAAAAAGGGAAATATTGAAACGTTCATCATTAAATCACACTAAAAGGCTTACCACACCCACACAAGTCGTACGCCCTTTTCCCCGGTTCCTATTCATTTCCCCCAACGGGCCGATGGCAGTGGGTACGCCTCCGGTAAGCCCTGCCGTTTCTCATTGATGCAGGCGATAGGGGAGCCCCGCAGGGCCCCCTTTTCATACCGCAGATCTTTGTATCAATTACTTCATAATAAGTTTGATGATAAAGAGAATCCCCACAATCCAGGTAACAGCCGAAATATCCTTAACTTTACCGGTAAAGAGCTTGATGAAAATATACGAGAGAATCCCGAACACAAGCCCATCGGCGATGCTGTAGGTCAAGGGCATCATAATGATGGTAAGAAAAGCAGGGATTGCTTCGGTAAAATCATAGAGTTCCACATCCTTAATGGGTTCCATCATGAAGAGCCCCACCAGGATAAGGGCTGGAGCGGTGGCCGCCGAAGGAATTAAAAGGAATAAGGGAGAAAGAAACAGGGCAAGTAAAAAGAGAATCCCCGTGGTAAAGGCGGTAAGCCCGGTCCGACCACCATCGGCTACACCAGCAGCACTTTCGATATAGCTGGTTACCGTAGAAGTACCGAGACAAGCCCCTACCACCGTTCCCACAGCGTCAGACAGCAGGGCCTGCTTAACTCGGGGTACGTTTCCCTCCTTATCGATCATCCCGGCCTGGGTAGTAATTCCCACCAGGGTCCCCACCGTATCAAAGATATCCACAAAGAGGAAGGTAAAGAAGACCACAAAGAAATCAAGGCTTAAGATTTTATCAAACTGGAACTGAAACAGAAGAGGAGCCGCAGGACTTCCAACGGGATTCCAATTCTTGGGGATGTTCGTCACCCCAAAGGGGATCCCCACTATCGTCGCTCCCAGGATACCAAAGAGGAGGGCCCCTTTCACCTTAAAGGCTAGCAAAACACCGGTTAACACAAGACCAATCAGGGCTACGAGCACCGGTCCCTTATCCAGACTTCCCAGGGCCACAAGGGTTGCCTCACTTTTTACAACAATTCCCGCATTCTGGAGTCCAATAAAGGCAATAAAAAGACCGATTCCTACCGAAACAGCCTTTTTAATATTGGTGGGGATAGATTTAATAATCGCTTCCCGGACATTAAAAAGGGAAAGAAGGAGGAAAAGAAGTCCTTCCAGAAACACTGCCGTCAGGGCAAGCTGCCAGCTATAGCCCATACCGAGTACCACAGTAAAGGCAAAAAAGGCATTGAGTCCCATACCTGGCGCCAGAGCTATGGGAAGATTTGCCAGGAGGGCCATGCAGATAGTCGCAATTGCCGAAGCCAGGGCGGTGGCGGTAAACACCCCACCGGCAGGCATTCCCGCATTACTCAGGATATTAGGATTCACCGCCAGGATATAGGCCATGGTCATAAAGGTAGTAAGACCAGCCACCAGTTCGGTCCGCACAGTAGTCCCGTGCTGTTTCAACTTAAATAACTGTTCCACCGTATTCCTCCTTCAACATGAATGGGTACACTTAGGATATCGTAATTTTCCTCGTCCCGCAACAGAAAAATACCAACTATAGAGCCCTTTCCTTCTTCCTTGAGACGAAATGGACCTACAAGGCGATCATCTTCTCAGGAAAGGGGCTCCTCTTTTTTAAGAGCGGACTGTTTTACTTGTACGTCCTTAATCGTAACTCCCTCAATCACCTTTCAACTTAAAGTTTTTAAAGCCCTCATAGATTTTTTGAATTGCATCCCGATTTTCTAAGGTTAGCGTACGAACATGGTTGTTGGCTGCGGCAATTTCATCAAGGGCCCGGCTTGCATCGCTTACCGCCTGTTTAATCTCTTCCGTAACTTGCAACAAATTCGCCATCTCGGTTTTAATCTGTTTACTTCCGCTCTCCGTTTCGCCCGCAAAATCCTGGACCTTCCCCGTAATAGCCGTAATTTCATCCAGGGCAGTAGAAACCTCCTTAGAAGCGGCTTTTTGTTCCATCATGGCATAGCGGATCTGCTCTCGGTTCTGGTTTACCTCCAGGACTCCCGTACTAATGGTATTAAAACTCTCCTGAACTTGTTTAGAACTCTCCACTACTCGATTGATTACTTCTTGAATGGCCTTGAGGTTAGCGGCAATGCTCTTAGAGTGACTCGCCGCATTTTCCGCAAGCTTGCGAATTTCGTCGGCCACTACCGCAAAGCCCCGCCCATGCTCGCCTGCATGGGCCGCTTCTATAGCCGCATTCATGGCCAAGAGGTTAGTCCGGGCAGCGATACCCGAGATAAGGCTGTTTGCTTCCTGCAAGGCCCGGGATTGCTCGGTGATCTGACCAATCTGCACAATAAGCGGATCCAGGGTGTTACGACCTACTTCACTGGCCTTCACCAGGGCTTCAATCTTAGAATTCCCTGCCTCAAGGGAATCCTGCACCCGTTTAATGGATTCCAGCATTTGCCGAATCGAAGCACTGGACTCGGTAACCGCCGCCGATTGGGTTTCGATATGTTCCTTGAGTTCCGAAATGTTTGATAAAAACTGTTCTATCGTGGCGGCACTTTCGCTTACACTGGCCGACTGATGAAGCACATTTTGATGAATCGACTTCAGAGTGGCGCCGATTTCCTCGGTGGCGGCCGCACTTTGTTCCATTTCGCTGGAAAGGGACTCCCCAAGCTTTCTCAATTCCTCTGTTTCTTGCCGGATCGTTTTGATAATAGTGCTGAGATGACCGGTAAATTGATTAAAATACCGGGCCATAAGCCCAAGTTCAGATTGATCGGGCACTTCCAATTCTACCGAAAGATCTCCCTGCCCCTGAGCGATAGAATCAAAGGTATGCATGACCTGCACAATGGGCTTTCGAATAGCCCGGGAAAAGGCAAAACCGGTGATCAAAAGCCCCACAATAAGTGAACCTACCACGAGAGATGTGATAAGAAAATCCACAAGATACGAATAGGCAATCTTCTTAGAACGATCAACAAGATTCTCTAATTCAGCCCGAACCGCTTCGTTTATAGAACCCACAAGCCCTGTATCTTCCTGCCACAGTTCTTCGTAGGTTATGTTATAAACACCGTTTTGAGTCTCCTGAAAATTTCTTATCACTACCTCATAAAGAGTTTCTTCCAGAACTTGATACCCTCGACTACTCAAAAGTTTGTCGATGGTCTCTTTGGTCTGGGTTGAATAAATAATGGCCGGACTTTTTAAATTGATCTCCAAACCTTCAAACTGTTCAATAAGGTCTAACAGTCGGTTCCGCTCAGCAATTCGATAATCACCGGCTAGAACGCTCCCGAGGGTTGACCGGACAATGGCTACCGACTCCTGGGCTTCCATCATCAGCGCCATAGAGGACATCACCTTACCAATACCACCAATGGTGGGCTGATTTACCGCCTTATTAGAAAGGGCAAGCAACTGACGGATAATACGGGTATACCCATCGAGGACCTGATAAAAATCGCCCCCATTCCAACTATCAACCATTTGGCGAACCTGGGTAAGGGTTGCAGAGATTTCTGCCCCTTCTTCCTTTTTTACATAGGAAAGGCCCGCGATCTCTTTAAGCCACATCCCCAATACTTCATCGACTTTTGTTCGTTCTTGTACCATTTGTTCTGCATTTTTTCCACTGCTTGCAAAAATACCGGAAACTCCCCGTTCTCGCTGGAGGGCTGTCACAAGGTCCGCCGTGATACCCATGACGGTTATATTTTTTTGCTGACTAAGATAGGTAGCATATTCTTTTAAGTGTCTCTGGATATTCATTCCTTCTCGGACAAGAAAGAAACCGAGCGGAACCAGAAAAAGAATAAAGAGCCGGGTCCGGATAGAAAGATTCATGACTGTGTACCCCCGAAGATAGGTTTCCTTACAAAAATATAATGATTCCGAGTTTTTAGCAAGAGAAACAGAAAAGGAGCCCCGCAGGTCAAGCCTACTAGCGGTTAAGAACCAGTCCCTAAAACGTGGTGGGCCCCCATTAATGACAGTTTCTTTTTTCGATAGAGCGAGAGGGTTCCACTTTCCTGCTTGCCCCTTTTTCTACTAGCAAATAGATGTTCTTTATAGTAAACTATAAAGGGATTATGAAATCCATTACAAAACATTTTCGCATTCAATTGTTTATTTCTCTCATATTAAGTTTTGCTCTCTTTTCGTTGTTTTTCCTACTCGATTTCCAGCTTCGAAGTTATGCCCGCTGTATTCAGGAGACAGGATTATTATTTAGTAACTTGAATCGGCTCTTTACCAGTCGGCCTATCGAACAAGAAACGCTCACTTTAGTACAGAAATATTTCCCGGCGAGCCCCCTTCCCATGCTCGTTCAAACAGGGGATATATCAAAAACTCAAGAAGAAGCCCGACGGCTTGCCAGGGAAATTCAGGATCTCCGCAACCAGCGCCTCGAAACACTTATTGTACAATTCCGCCTTATTATGGGGATAATTTTTCCCCTTTTTTCTCTTTTGATTTTTTTCATCATAGTATCAGGGATCTCTTTACGGCATATCTTCCGGCAAGCAACGGATATAGCCCACCATTATGCGACAACCTTTTTCCTGAACTTCATCCCTGCGGAAAGGGAGGATACAACTCGTTCTTTTACTTCACTTACCCCCCCCAGTTGACTACAAAGAACTGGAAGCATTTACCTCCCTTTTTGCTCAGAATCAAGAGGCACTTCGCTTTGTACGGGACTTTCTTTCTATGGATCACAGCTTCTCCCTTGAAGCTTTTATCGACCAGTTTGGGGCCATTGTCTGTGGAGAAACCTATCAAAATTTACTTCCCTGCGACCGTTTTTCTTTAGCGGTATATGACAGCCGGGAGGATCTTCTCATAGCGTACCATGCGTACACCCGTTACAACACACCGGTTCTTCTTCAAAAAGGATTTTCCCAGCGTCTTTCCGAAACTTCTCTTAAAAAAATCATCGACAAGGGGCTTCCTTTCAGAATTATCCACGATCTTACCGAACATGCTTCTCCTTCCGCAGAACTCCTTATTTTAGAAGGAATTCATTCAAATCTCACGATTCCTATTCTTATAAATCAGCGAATTTTCGGTTTTCTCTTTTTTGCTCATAGCAAAACCTTTGCCTACACCGCTGATGAAGGACGGCTGGCCCTCCTTATTTCTAACCTGGTAAAAACCCGATTTTTCTATTCCTACGCGATTCAAAAAACCCTTTCCATCTTTGGGGATGGCATTGTCAATCTTGTAGAATTTAAGGATGATGAAACGGCGGACCACACCCGTCGGGTCTCCCTCTATTCAGAGGTAATTGCTTCGGTGCTCAGCGAACAGGGTCTCATTACCCCCCAGAAGGCCCGGGAAATTACCAACTATGCGCCCCTTCACGATATCGGAAAAATCGGTATTCCGGATCACATTCTGCAAAAACCGGGAAAACTTACCGAGGAAGAATGGCAGATCATGCGACAACACCCGTGGATTGGGGGAAAATTAATTCGGGTAGCAAACCAACAACTTATCGATGAACTGGGCTATGGACTTCTCCACACGGCCTACAACCTTATTGTGGATCACCATGAATGGTGGGATGGTTCAGGGTATCCCCAGCGGAAAAAAGAAAGAGAAATTTCGATAGAAGGCCAAATCGTCGCCATTGCCGATGTGTTTGATGCCCTGAGCACCAAACGTCCTTACAAAGAGGCCTTCCCTTTTGAGACATCCCTACAAATGCTCTGTGAACAAAAGGGAAGCCATTTTAACCCCGAACTGGTGGATATTTTTATAGGAAAAAAAGCAGAGGTATACAAAATTTATCGGCAACACTATAAAAACCAACCGGACACGGAGCACTGACGATGCCCCTAGCAATTTGATGTAACTTCACGCTACTATTGCTTTCATGAATAATCAACAGAAAAAAACCTTCCCTCTTCTTACTATTTTAAGCTTTATCGCTTTTATTGCCCTGGGCATGCCCGATGGGCTTTTAGGAGTAGCCTGGCCCAGCCTTCGACAACAGTTCAAGCTTCCCCTGGACGCCCTGGGGACACTTCTTTTGAGCACCGTCCTGGGGTACCTGCTTTCTAGTTTCAGTAATGGCTACCTTATGAAGCGCCTGGGAGTAGGGAAACTCCTGGCTGCGAGCACAACGCTGACGGGCCTTTCTCTGTTAGGGTATACCCTAAGTCCTTCCTGGCCAGTCTTTGTGGCCCTTGGCTTTTGTGCGGGCCTTGGTGCAGGGGGTATCGATGCCAGTTTAAACAACTGGGTAGAAGCCCACCTGAGTCATCGGGTCATGCAGTGGCTCCATGCAAGTTTCGGCATTGGAATTACCACGGGCCCCCTTATTATGACGGCGGGCCTTGCGGGTACTGGCTCATGGCGACCGGGCTACTGGATCGTCGCGGGAGCCCAGTTGCTCTTAGGGTTGTTCTTTTTTACCCAGGCCCGCCGATGGGACCAGGCGCCGAAGGCGGCCCACTATGAGGCTGAAATGACCGACGGCATGGAGCTGCGGCCCTTTCGTCACACCCTCCGGTACGGACCCGCGTGGCTCAGCGCTCTCCTCTTTTTTATTTACTCGGGAATTGAACTTGGTATGGGGCACTGGGCGTACACCTGGCTTACCGCAGAACTTGCCCTGAGCAGTTCCTTCGCGGGAATCTGGACCGCCGGGTATTGGGCCACCTTCACTATAGGCCGCATCCTTGGGGGCTTTGCTACCCAGAAGATACGCCCCGCTAGCATCCTTAAGATAAGTCTTGTAACCGTGATGGGAGTAACCCTCTTTTTAGCAGCCATTCCGTTCACTGTCCTTAAGATTATGGGGATCCTTCTTTTAGGTTTTGTCATTGCCCCCATCTTCCCGTCTCTCATTTCTACCACTTCCCGGCGGGTAGGACGGGAACACGCGGGGAACACCATTGGGATGCAGATGGCCATGGCAGGTCTCGGCGTGGGGGTCCTCCCGGGCTTCATGGGGATTCTGGGCCGCTATGCGGGGCTCCACACTATTCCCTGGATGCTGGTACTGTGGGCTATCTTACTCTTTCTTCTTAACAGCTGGTTTGAAAGGCGCACCCGAAGGTAAGTTGTCCCACGGTAAGTTATCTCAGTGGCGACGGCCTTCTCTTCTGGCGGCTACCCTCTTTTTCCGGGTCCGGGACACAGCCCGGCCCCGGACTCATAGAGGGGATATTTCGTTTGTTTCTCTAAAGGGGCCCTATATCTTCGCAAAACGCTGCCCATCAATTTTGGCAAGCACCCCGTCGCGCAAATTCTCCTTATAGCGAATCATGGCCTGTTGCAGGGGGGCATCGGCAGTGGCAAGGATCTGGACCGCCAGGAGTCCCGCATTCTTTGCGCCATTTACCGCCACGGTGGCGACGGGCACACCGGCAGGCATCTGTACAATCGAAAGGAGGCTGTCCCAGCCATCGAGGGAGTTGGATGATTTTACAGGCACCCCAATGACAGGAAGGGGCGTGAGGGATGCCACCATGCCGGGCAGGTGGGCCGCCCCCCCGGCGCCGGCAATGATAACCTTAATGCCCCGTCGATGGGCGTTTTTTGCAAACTCCACCATCCGTTCTGGGGTCCGATGGGCCGAAACGATGGTAAGCTCATAGGGGACCCCAAATTCTTTAAGAACCTCTGCGGCCTGCTCCATTACAGCAAGGTCCGAATCGGACCCCATGATAACGCTCACCACCGGCGCCGGGGGGGCGGCGGGATTTTCAGTTCCCCCCGGACCAGCCTCCGGGGATATTTTTTGCGGAGATCCTCTCTCTGTATCACTGTGTATCATGCCTCTACCCTCACAAGGTTCTGCACCATGCGGCTTTTTGCTATAACTTCTTCCCTGGTGCTTCCTACTATAGTGATATGCCCCATTTTTCGACAGGGTCGCGTTTCCTGTTTCCCGTAAATGTGAACCTTCACGCCCTCAATGGCCAGGGCCTTTTCCAGCCCCCGATAGCGAACGGGGCCGGCAAAACCTTCGGCGCCAATCAGGTTAATCATGGCCGCAGACTGGATTAACCGGGTTGTCATAAGGGGGAGCCCCAGAATAGCCCGCAGGTGCTGTTCATACTGGCTTGTGGCACAGGCTTCTATGGTGAGGTGGCCACTATTATGTGGCCGGGGCGCTACCTCGTTAATCCACAGGCGCCCCTGGGTATCAAGAAAGAATTCCACCGCCAGGAGTCCTACCAGGTTACATGCGGCGGCAAGATCACAGGCAATTTGTTCCGCTTCCTTTTCGATACGGGGGTCTATGTCGGCGGGGCACAGGATGTGTTCCACCAGGTTTGCTTCGGGGTGAAATTCCATTTCCACCGCCGGGAAGGGGCGGACCTGTCCGCTGGTGTTTCGAGCGGCAATAACCGCCAGTTCCTTCGCTATGGGGATGTACTCTTCTACCACCGACGGAGCATCGAAAAGCTGCTGCAGGTCTTCTGGACGACGGATCACCAGTACCCCCCGCCCATCGTAACCACCGGTTCTGAGCTTTTGCACAAAGGGGAGGTGCACCTTTCCCTGTTCAACCAGGGCCCGGACCTGGTTGGCATTTTCCACCAATTGGAACTTCCCCGTGGGGAATCCACGGGAAACATAGAATTGTTTCTGCAGTCCCTTATCCTGGATGATACGCAAGATAGCGGGGTCAGGAAGGATTGGCCGCCCTTCCCGGGAAAGACTTTCCAGGGCGGTGATTTCTATACTTTCTATTTCAAAGGTAAGAAGATCTACCTGCCGCCCAAAGGCAAGTACCTCCTGGGGATTGTGGCGATCTCCCCGTACAAGATGGGTACAGGTTCGGCTTGCGGGGCACGCGGGATCCGGATCGAGGACCCAGGTGGCTATGTCCCATTGGTTTGCCACTTGAATCAACATTTTAGCTAATTGCCCGCCTGCAATAATCCCCAGTTTAAAAGAGGAACTCCAATACTGCTCCATTGGGACTCCTTACTCCGGTAGAATTACCGTAGTTTATAGCAAATAGTCCCATAAAAATAAAGTCAAACTCCGCTGCCTGTCGGGGCCCTCCTGGCCCCTCTCCCTCCCACTTGGTCGGCGGCAGCTCCGCTTCAAGTCCAGCACAAAAAAAACGCCGCCTTCCGGCGGCTTCACTTTGGGCCCTGCTGGACTTGCCTTCCAGGGCTTCGCCTCCTGCTCAGCCCTTCCAGGCCGGCTCCGCTGCCTGCCGGGGCCCTCCTGGCCCCTCTCCCTCCCACCTGGTCGGCGGCAGCTCCGCTTCAAGTCCAGCACAAAAAAAACGCCGCCTCCCGGCGGCTTCACTTTGGGCCCTGCTGGACTTGCCTTCCAGGGCTTCGCTTCCTGCTCAGCCCTTCCAGGCCGGCTCCGCTGCCTGCCGGGGCCCTCCTGGCCCCTCTCCCTCCCTCCTGGTCGGCGGCAGCTCCGCTTCAAGTCCAGCACAAAAAAAAACGCCGCCTCCCGGCGGCTTCACTTTGGGCCCTGCTGGACTTGAACCAGCGACCTACGGATTATGAGTCCGCAGCTCTAACCGACTGAGCTAAAGGCCCGGCTCCGATACTTATACCGTTATGGGCAACCATTGTCAAGAGAAGGTCCTTTTTATCAGGATATGGTAAAAGGCGGTTTTCCCTGAGCACCCTGCCCTAGAAAAACAGGGCGCACGTAGATTCCGCAAACAGGACCCTGGATCTCTCTAATGGTATTTTTCCATCCTTCGAACATCACTAAAAGGCCTTTTAAAAGAATCTTCATCTTACCTCGGGGGGCTTAACCTATAGGCCGTATTGGTCAATTGAAATTGGGAAGAAAGATTTCGTGTTACCGCCACCTCTTGATTTTCAAAAATAAAAATTCCCCCTACATCAAGGGGTTCAAGGAGAGAAAGCCCCTTTTCGTATCCCAGGGCAAACACGGTAGTGGAAAGGGCATCCGCATCTATCGAACGGTCCGCCACAATGGTGACCGAAAGAAGACCGTTCTGTACGGGGTACCCGTCTCGAGTAGAAAGGATATGATGATAGCGTTTACCATTTTGTTCAAAGTATCGCTCGTATACACCGCTGGTTACCGTCGTTTTATCTCTTTTTATCTGAACAATCCCAATGTACTCGCCCCGCCCCGAGCGGGGATCCTGGACCCCAATTCGCCAGGGACTGCCATCCTGTTTTTCTCCCACCACAAGGATATTCCCCCCCAGGTCTATCAGGGCCCGGCGAATCCGCCATTGCCGCAACATGGCCGCCAGTTCATCCGCCGCAAAACCCTTAGCGATCGCTCCAAGGTCAAGGGCCATCCCCTCTTCTGTAAGATAGATAGTGTGGTGCTCCGAATCTAAGAGAACCTTCTGGTAATCGATTTTCTTTAAGGCCCCTTCAATTTCTGAGGGATTAGGAACATGGGCATCCTCTGTACCGATGCCCCATAGTTTTACCAGGGGACCCACAGTAGGGTCGAAGGCCCCACCGGACACGCGGGCATATTCGAGGGCCTTTTCAACCACGTAGTACGTGTCAGGATGCACCGGTACCGGAGCGCGGCCGGCCGCTTCATTAACCGCATCAAGTTCGGTACCTGTTTTATTGACACTCATCCGGTCTTCGATTTCCCGAAGTCGCGCAAACAGAGCCCGGTACCGTTCAGGTCTGCCATACTCAAACAGGTTGATGGAACAAACGGTTCCAAGGACGAATTCAGTCTGTGGGGAAGAGGGAGCGGCACAGGAAACGAAAACACCTAACACCACCGCCCAGCCCACCAGGAGTCGCTTTTTAAGTTGTAGAAAGAAAGAAGATAGTTTCTTTTTTGAAGAACAAAAATATGCGTAGGATGGGTTTTTCATTTTTTATTTCTTACCAAAAAAAACAGGTTCTTGCAATGGGATTCCTGACTAAGGATGACTGGTCTTAGTAGGAAACCGTGTGGTCCGCTCAGAGGCGAGTTTCTCGTTAGCGGTAGCGTGGTTACAAGCCGCAGGCCCGTGCTGCAAGGTTTCCTCTTACCCCTCCAGGCTCCGCCCTTCCCAGTCTGTGATATTTCGTTCTTCGCTTGAAAAATTGATGCCGAGGAGGTGTATCCGCTTCCCCTGGCCCTGGTACTTTTCCCAATAGCGCCGTTCTTCTATCTGTTTGATGGCGGGCTCGCTGCTATCTACCTTAAACTCGATGATGTACATGTCCCGGAAGGTTTCGATGGTCATATCGATTCTGCCCTGGTTCGTGGCGTCCTCGCAGGAGACCCGGTACCCGATGGCCGCAAGGAACACGTACACGAGGCTTGCCCAGTAGCCCTCTGCAGTGGCGATGTCGTTTTTCACGTAGTTGTTGTAGGGAATCCCCGCGCACAGCCGCTTGAGCTCATCCACCAGGGCCGAGAGGTTCGCCTGTTCCAGGGCCTGAATCAGTGGTCTGCGATACTGGACAGAAAAATCGATGCGGTTCCCCAGTTGGCGCAGCAACAGTTCATTTAAGGACCGCAGGACTTCGGCATTGGGTACGCCGAGTCGAAACAGGCGGCCGCCAAGATCATCAGCCTCTACGTCCTTAATCGTAAGATACCCCGTCTGCCAGAGGAGGGCCCGAATATCGATGTAGTCCACATCAAAGGCGTTTAAAAGCTCTTCGCTGGCCTGGCAGTTTTCCAGTTCCGGAAGAAAGTACCGCTCCTGCTTAAGAACTTCGATTAAAAAGCTCGGGCTCCCGGTCTGCCACCAGTAGTTGCTGAAAATCTTACCGTTGGACAAAAAGAGGAGGATATCAAAGGGGTTGTAGAGTTTTTCTCCAAAATACCAATAGCCGTTGTACCAGAGTTGGACAAGATGCATGTCTGAGCCTTCCATGGCGTCCGCAAAGACCGTCTCCAGGTCATGCTGGGTGTAGCCGCAGATTTCTCCAAAGGCGGGGTTGAGCGTAATGTCTTCCAGGTTGTTCAGGCCGCTAAAGAGGGAGAGCTTACTGAACTTGCTCACCCCGGTAATGAAGGCAAGCCGTAGGTACCGGTCGCTGTCCTTAAGGACCGAGTAGAGGTTTTTAAGAATGTCCCGGGCTTCCCGGGCGACCTCGGGGCGGGAGAGGTTATCCAGGATGGGCTTGTCGTATTCATCGATAAGGACTGCCACCGGGGCCTCGTAGCGCTCGGAGGCGGCTTTTATAAGATGCTTAAAACAGTCTCGATAATCATCATAGGCGTACTCTGGAACAAGCCCCAGGGTTTCGTAATTTTCTTTAAACGTATATGCCAATTCTTTGCTGACCGCCGAAAGGTTTTTGTAGTCCCCGCTCCCAAAGCTCAGGCGGATGACGGGATAGGGAGTAAAGTCGTATTTGTCGTAGAGATAGAGGCCCTTAAAGAGCTCCTTGTTTCCTGAGAGGGCTTCCGCCAGGGTGTCGAGGAAGAGGCTCTTCCCAAAGCGCCGGGGCCGGGAGAGGAAATAGAATCCCCCACGGCGAGCCACCATTTCTACAAAGCGGGTTTTATCAACATAGTAGTAATTATCAGAGAGAATTTTTGATAAGGTTTGAAGTCCGATAGGGAGTTTTTTGGCGCTCATACCGGAAAGTATAAAACAAGCGGTCTCTTTAGACAATCAAGGGGGCAACTGGGCTAACGGCTCCGGAGCAGCAGGAGGGTGTGCATCGCAAAATTGCGGGGCAGAATAATACGGTCAGCGCTGGTTTGATCGGCGGCGTTGTGGCCGCCCCACCATGGCGAGGGGGCTGTGCAAGGGCCGGCCCTGGACGGGGGCGTTGCGGGGGTGTCCCCCGCAGAGGGGGTAGCGGAGGCCGCCAGAGGCCGCGTGATGCGGCTGCGGCGGCCGGAGCGAGGGGGGGAGACTTCCCCCCTTATTGTTCGCTAAAGAGCTTCATGTAGGCATCAAACACAAAAATACGGTTACGCTGGTATCCGGTAATCTCTTTAAGAATTCCGCTTTCAGTAAACACTCGAACCAGGTCATTGGCCGCTTTAAGAGAAAGTCCTGTGGAAGTTTGAGCCTCCTTCACGGTGATGACCGGCTTTTTAAACAGGTAGCGCAAAAGGTCCATGGCCTGGCGGGAGCGTTTTCCCATGGCGAGAATGTGCTCCTGCTCTATACGAGCTTTAAGGTTCATGATGTTGCGGAGCGTTTCCGTGGCTTTCTCTGCGGTGGTAATCACACCGACCAGAAAAAACTTGATCCATTGGGCTAAATCGTTTCTGGTGCGTACCAGGGTTAAGTTGTCGTAATAAAGGCTTCTGTTTTTTTCGAAGAACTCAGACAGGTATAAGAGCGGCTTTTCGAGTAACCCGCTGGATACCAGATACAGTGTGATGAGAAGCCTGCCCATTCTTCCATTGCCGTCCAGGAATGGGTGTATGGTTTCAAATTGATAATGGGCGATGGCTATTTTAACGAGGTGAGGGATTTTAAGGTCCTGGTTGTTTAAAAAAAACTCAAAGTCCGTAAGCAGGTCCGAAAGCTCTGTATGAGCCGGCGGGATAAAAACCGCATCGGATAGTGTAGCCCCGCCGATCCAGTTCTGGGAAGTTCTGAATTCCCCCGGGGCTTTATGCTGTCCCCTGCCGCTGGAAAGCAAGATGCGATGGGTATTCCGGATCAGTCGTGTGGAAAGGGGCAGGGTTTCCAGTTCTTCGATGGCCGCGTTCATAGCGTTAACATAATTGTGGACTTCCTGCCAATCATCGCGTTGTTCGGGATTTATGTCCGATTCGTCTATAAAAGCTTCTTCGATGTTTGTCCGGGTTCCTTCGATGCGGCTGGAAAGGACCGCCTCTTTAAAAATATGCATGATGATAAACATATCCGTATCGGGAACAAAGCGAGAAAACGAATTTAACTCACCCAGCCGCACAGAAGCCTTTTCCAGAAGTTCGTTGATGGTCGGGTCGGTCCAGTAGAAAGGATGATTGATTTTTTCAGGCAAAAAATACCGGTACTGATACCCATTCCTGTAGGATCCGGCCTTAAAATCTTTGATATCCATACACACCTACTAGCGTATAGTATACACTCATTTAATTTACTTTGCACGCTAAAAGTAAAATAAGTGAATTCTTTTTTTACTTTGGTGTTTGAGGGAGACCGCAGCGAAAATTACGTGGATTCTGAGGGTGTGCATCGCAAAACCGCGGGGCAGAATAATACGGTCAGCGCTGGTTTGATCGGCGGCGTTGTGGCCGCCCCACCATGGCGAGGGGGCTGTGCAAGGGCCGGCCCTGGACGGGGGCGTTGCGGGGGTGTCCCCCGCAGAGGGGGTAGCGGAGGCCGCCAGAGGGCGTGTTACGCGGCTAGGGCCGCTGAGGGAGCGGCTGATAACCACGGTGAGGCGCCGCGGCGAATTACGGGGCCCCAGTGGCCGGCGATGTTTCCCCGCTGGCAGCCGGAGCCGCTGGGGAAGTGGCTGCGGCGGCCGGAGCGAGGGGGAGACTTCCCCCTGCTAGAGTTTGGAAACCACTGGATCGCTGTTTGAATAAAGCCCTGGGTGCACCCTTAAGAAAAGAGGGGGCCTATTTCCCGCGGCAGTCCCGACAGAGGCCGGTAAAATAAAGGGTATGTTGACGGACGGTGCACTGCTGTTCCTGTTCAAACTGGTGAACCACCGGGTCCAGCAAACACACCCCCAGGGGGATAAACCGATGACACCCTTCACAGTGGAACCAATGCCGGTGGGGCGGGAGGAACACCCTTTCGCCGGATGAAGCGGCGGCAGAGGGTTGAGGGGTTTCGCAGGCCGTATAGTATCGTTCAGTGCCGTGCTCCTGACAGGATAGCACAAAAGACTCGGCAAGCCCCTGTTCCTCAAGGTAATGCAGGCCCCGGTATACCGTCGCCGGGTCACAGGGGGGACCTACCCTCTGAGCCACCTGAGAAGCAGAAAGGGGTTCGCTGGCGCCCTGTAACACCTGGAGGATGCGTTTTCGAATTCTGGTCATGCCTGTTCTCTCATTTTCTAAAATGTTTTATGAGTCCCGCCATGATATATCCCACTCCGGCGAGCACTACCACCATGGCTCCGCCGGGAAGGTCAAAGACCCAGCCCAGGAAAAGTCCCATCACCGAAAACACGAGGGCGTAGAGCACACTCCCCACCATCATCCCCGCCAGGCTTTTGCTAAAGTAGCTTGCCGTACCCGCCGGCAGGGTGAGCATAGCAATCACCATCACCACCCCCACAAAGGTCTGGAGCAGTACCACCGCTATGGCGGTGATGCTCAGAATGATCAGAAAGATGGCCTGTACGGGGATGCCCCGGACCCGGGCAAATTCTTCATCAAAGGCGGTGGCCACCAGTTGGGGGTAATAGCGCCATACCAGAAAAATCACCAGGCCGTCGAGAAGGGCCAACAATACTAAATCCTGGGAGGTGATGAAAAGGATATTCCCGAACAGGTAACTTGCGGGGTCCCGATATCCCGGCGTTTTTGCCATAAAGAGGACCCCCAGGCTCATGCCGATGGCCCATATGGCGTTGATAATGGTGTCCTCCCGCTGTTTCATGGTCAGAGACACCAGGCCTATCACCACCGCGGAGAGCACCGCAAAGAGGAGGGCCCCCATAAGGGGAGAAAAATGAGGCACCAGGCCCGTGGCAGAAAGGTACAGCGCAAGGCCGATGCCCCCCAGAACGGCGTGAGAAATAGCCCCCGCCAGGCCCGCGATTCGTTTTACCGTAACGATAGTGCCCAACACCCCAAAAAGAATCGCCGCCAGAACGCCCGCCAGCAGGGCATTTCTAAGAAAGGGGATGGAGGGGTCAAAAAGGGTAGCAATAAAACTCTGAACCATCAGGGGGTCTCCTCATTGGTGCAACAGCTTTTTTCAGGCAGGGTTTCGTCGTGGAGCACTTCCAGGGCCTTTCCTCCAAAGCGGTCGGGGGGTGCGTGGGGAGTTTCGCGGGTCCTGTGTTCCACCACCCGACAGGCCCCGCTTGTCTCGTTTCGCTCCCCCACACAGAGCACCCGGTCCGTAAGGGAAGAGACAAATTCCGAATCGTGGGTCACAATAAGAATGGTGGTAGTCCCCTTTAAGTTCCCCAGGGTAGTAAAGAGCCGCTTTTCACTTTCTCCATCCATGTTCGCGGTAGGTTCATCAAGGACTAAGAGTTCTGGACGGGAAGCCAGGGCCCGGGCCACCAGCACCCGCCGGCGCTGGCCCCCCGAAAGGGCTGCATAGTGACGGTCCAGGAGTTCCCGCACATCAACCTGGTCCACCGCCCACTGGACCGCTTCGTCGTCATGGGCCGTCCATGTCCGGGAGAGGCCCCAATGGCGCCCCATGGCGATTACTTCCCGCACCCGGATGGGGAAACTCCGGTCATATTCCGACTGCTGGGGCACGTACCCGATGAGTCGTTGCTGCTCTCCCACGGGTTTCCCTAAAATAGTCAGGCGCCCCTGCTGGGGTTTTAACAGGCCCAGCAGTAACTTTAGCAGGGTGGATTTGCCTGCCCCGTTGGGACCCACCAGGGCAATAAACTCCCCCCGGTGCAGATGAAAATTGACCTTTTCTAACACGGGAACATCCTCATAGGAAAAGGCCAGGTCCTCACAATTAACCACCACGTCTTTCATCGTCACCCCTCACCAAACAGTAGCACAGAGAAAAAAGAATAAAAAGGGCAGGCCCCGAGGGTTTGCCCAAAGGTCTGCCCATCGGGCCTCATAGGAAGTTCAAGACCGCTAAGAGCCCGGAGCCCATTCCGTCCCACGGAAATCGGCAGTGAGCGCGGTGGCGAAGAAGTCCGCTAAGGGCACAAAGGCTATCTCGTCCAAGGTCTCGATTATTTAAGGTTTTCTCTTTTCAGGCTTTCCGACAGGGCAGCCCCCATCTTCTTGATATTAAGAAGCCAATCAGGAGCAAGGGGGTCGAGGGGGAGTACCACGGCGCCGATGCTTTTGGCAAGGGCTTCGGCGGAAGCGGTGGGGAATTGGGCCTGCACAAAGATAACCCGCGGTGTATCCTGCTGGGCCTGTTTGATAAGGGCCGCCAGGGCCTGGGGCGAGGGTTCTTTTCCTCCGGTCTCCACCGCCACCTGGTGTAACTTAAATTCGTCAAGGAAATACCCAAAGGCAGGGTGAAACACGTACACCTTGCTTCCCGCCAGGGGTTCTAGCTGCTGCCGCAACTCGGCAAAGACCTGCTCAATTTCCTGAGTGAGGGCATGGTACCGTTCTTCGTACTGAGAACGATGGGAAGGGAAGAGCTCTGAAAGGGTTTCCACCACATGCCGGGAGAACACCAGGGCGCCCTCTTTCCCCAACCAGGTATGTCGATCCACTTCCATTCCTTCCGCTCCAGGGGTTATCCCATCGTGTTCTTGATGGGTGCCTTCTTCGTGGCCAGCATGGTCTTCTTCATGTTCATGGGCTTCAAGGGAGCGGAATTTCATACCCGCCGTACCATCCACCAGTTTGAGCTGGGGATATAGTTTTTTAATCCGGGGGAGCAGGGTAATTTCAAAATCCGTATTTGAATAGATCCACGCCCGGGCCCGCCCTAATTGTTCCATTTGCTGGGGAGTAGGTTCATAGCTATGGGGACTCTGCCCCGGACCTACCAGGACGAGGCTCTGGATGGTATCTCCCCCAATTCGCTCAAGAAAATATCGATGGGGTAGGATGCTCACGACCACCACGGGTTTATCACCTTGGGTCTGCTTGCCGCCACAGGCACTCAGCATCATCCCAACCACCACGGTAAGAAACAAAAGACCCCTTTTCTGGTACCGCATACACCTGGTCCTCCTTGAGTTGTTAAATTTGCAAATGACTTGCATTTTTCATAAAAAAGATAACACAATTCCCGTCGCATCTTCAAGGGGGAGGCTAAAAGGTGCTTCCTCAGGGAACAGAATCAGGATGAAAGGGCCCTCCGGGTTTTCTTTATATTAGCAGGAGTATTTGGCAGGGGCTTCCCTCCTCAGGGGGCCAGAACAAAGGGCAACTCAGAGTTAGGGGATACCGGCCCTTCAGTTTTCATCAAAAAGGTACAACCATTCCGTATACCCCGCTTCTTCCATCTTCTCCCGGGGGATAAACCGGAGGGCCGCCGAATTGATACAATAACGAAGGCCCGTGGGTGGCGGCCCATCGGGGAACACATGGCCTAAGTGGGCCCCGCTTTTTGCGGCGCGCACTTCGGTACGAATCATATTAAAGGAATGGTCTTCCCTGAATGCGAGAACTTCCGGCGAAAGGGGTTTGAAAAAACTAGGCCACCCCGTACCAGAGTCAAACTTATGGACCGACGCAAACAGGGGGGTCCCATCGACTTTATCCACGTAGATACCCTCTGCATGATTGTTCCAGTAGGCGTTACGGAAGGGTGGCTCCGTAGCGGCCTGGACGATAACCGCATATTCTTCTTCACTTAAACGTTGTCGCAGTTCCTCTGTCGGTTCTATAAAACAAAGGGTATCCTTGTTTTCCATATGTTGCCCTCCTGCTGGTACCCCCTGGGTCTTTTTTCTCTTGCAGGGCCCATCCTGGCTCCCTATTCTCAGGAACTTTTCTTTTTCGTAGAAATCCCCAGCGGTACATAGAGGGGACAAAAGCCGACCGCACTAGTCAGGAGAAATACCACCGCAAAAATTCCCAGAATCACCGCGGCCACACCGGTGAGCTGTCCCGTAAAGACCAGCACCCCTACCACAAGAGCTAGAACTACCCGCACGAGGCGATCCACTAATCCCATATTCTGTTTCATATCAAACTCCTCTTTCCTTCAACCAAAGGCTGAGACGGTATTGTTTTTCTTCACCGGCAACGCCGGTATATATAAAGAACAATATATATTACTAATATAATAATATTTTGGAAAAAGGTGGGAATTTTTTAGGAATTGAACAAGGGGGTTCCCACCCCCTCTCCCTTTAAAGTAAATAAGAGGATATAGTAAGTAATTAGTTTACTCGATTATCCTGCTGAGTCTGTCAACAGGTTTGAGAGATACATCCGAGGAAGAGGAGGTTCACCATGCCATACACTGCCAATGAACAACGATATGCGACCCTGCCCTACCGTCGCTGTGGAAAATCGGGCCTTAAACTGCCCGTTATTTCCCTCGGTTTCTGGCATAATTTTGGGGAAGGAACCCCCTATGAACGGGCCCGGGCCATGGCGCTTACCGCCTTTGATCTCGGGATTACCCATTTTGATCTTGCCAACAACTATGGACCTCCGCCGGGGGCGGCTGAAGAAACCCTGGGGAAAATTCTGAAACGGGACATTGCCCCCTATCGCAATGAGCTTGTTATTTCTACCAAGGCAGGCTATGGCATGTGGCCCGGGCCCTACGGGGATTTTGGTTCCCGAAAGTATCTCCTTTCGAGTTTGAACGATAGTCTTAAACGGCTTGGGCTTGAATATGTGGATATCTTTTATCACCATCGACCCGATCCGGAGACCCCCCTGGAAGAAAGCATGGGGGCCCTTGTTCAGGCGGTACGGCAGGGCAAGGCCCTGTATGTGGGGGTATCCAACTATCCGGCGGACCTTACCCGCCAGGCGGCGGCCATCCTCCGCAGTGAGGGGATTCCCCTTCTGATTCACCAGCCCCGGTACCACATGCTGGACCGCTGGATAGAAGCGGAATTGCTTTCAACCTGTGAAGAACACGGGGTGGGGGTCATCGCCTTTATGCCCCTGGCTCAGGGGCTCCTTACGGATCGATACCTGAAGGGAATCCCCGAAGACTCCCGGGCCGCTTCTTCAAGCCCCTTCCTCAGGCCAGAACAGATTACCCCCGAGGTGCTTGAAAAAATTCGGGCCCTCAACGCCATTGCCCAGCGACGGGGGCAGACCCTGGCCCAGATGGCCCTGGCCTGGACCCTGCGGGATACGCGGGTTACCAGCGCCCTCATCGGCGCATCCCGGCCGGAGCAAATCCAGGAAAACGTGGCGGCCACCCGAAAGCTTGACTTTAGCCCGGAAGAGTTAGCAGAGATAGACCGGGTGCTGAAAGAAGGGCCGCACAACTAAAAAGTATGGGTCTGAGGGCCCCGGTTTAAAGAGGGTGGGGCCCGAAGAGCTCCACGCCTAAGGAGAAAAGGGGACGACCACTCTCAAGGGGAAAGGGGACAATTTAACTCCAACCTTTTTTGAGTAACTCAATCTTTTCAAGCTTATTGACTACCGTTTCGCAAGACTCCCAATCGGGCACCCTATCTATTTTACTGTAGCGATCGTCAAAGGGATTAGTCTTAGGAATTCGATCTAATTCTTGTTTTGCCTTTTCTGTGTCTCCCAGCGCAATATCTATCCAAATATCTTCGACTATATCGGGAATCTGGCCAAAGAGCTTAAATATTTCTTGTAGCCGGTCTGAAAGCACTTCATGCACCCGGTCCTCTACTGAACCTTCGTACCTTAGGTTAAGTATTTTTACAGAAGCCCGCCGCTGACCTATGCGTTGTATCCGTCCTTTCCGCTGTTCCAGCTTTGTCGGGTTCCAGGGAAGGTCTATATTGATGAGGGTTCCTAAGGTCTGTAGATTAAGTCCTTCGCTAGCGGCATCGGTACCTACTAATATTTGTAGTTCTCCCTGTTTTACCATGCGCTTAAGCTCTTCCCGATCCTTTTTAAGTTGTCTTGTCCCGAGCAAAAGCAATGACTTCCTGGAACCAGCATATAAACCTATTGGTTCATTGGGAAATAATTGGGTCAGTTTTTGTGCAGCCCAGTATGCGGTATCAAAATACTGGGAAAAGAGTATACAACCTTCGGCTTTCCAATTTTTTATATACTGCTCGATAACCTGCCATTTTGGATCTTCCCGTTCTGCAGCACAAAGCAGCTTATAGCATTTGTGCAACAATTCTGTTTCCTCAGCAGTGAGAGGATATAACTCGGAAAGCGTATCCTCAGAAATCGTTGTTTCGTTTTCTATTTCATCAGTATCATCTTCTGAGTCTTCCTGTGGGTTATGAGACAGCATAGCTTCTATTGTCTTTTTTCCTGCTTCTATAGAACTTCCGAGTCTTCGGAGTAAAAGTGTTTTAAGAAAACCCGATGCATGTATACGTTGTGCAAGGAGTCGTGAAAAATCCTCCGCCGCTTTGTAGGCTTCAGCAAAATAACCATCGAGGGGAACCGGATCATTTTCGCCAAATAATTCAACTCCAATGGGACTAAGATAGGGTTCCTTGGTATCAGGGTTTATAGTTTGTTCCAGATATCCCCTGGTACGACGCACTATGGACCTTAAAAAGGGAGTATGGCTATTTACATAATTAGAGATAATCGTTTTGGCCCTGGTTTTATCAGCGGGTCTCAATTCCTGAAATGACAAAGGAAAGGTAGCCCGTGTATCATCAAGATTATTCTGCTGCCGCAAAGTTTTTATTTCCGGTCTTTCCCATGAGGGAGGAAAGGGATTTTTAACCCAGGGCCAGGCTTCATCATCTTCTTCAGGGAATGAGATTTCTCCAAGAGCCAAGGGTAGTGCTTTTTCCGGATTGAACCAATAACTGCCCGCTTCGCCAAGTACGTGGGAGTTTCCTTGGGATAACAAAAAAAGCAAATCCCAGGCTTCTATGGGATGGAGCTGTACAGGAGTAGCGGTCGCAAGGAGCAAGGAACGGGTCTTCCCTGCCAGCTTGTACAAAAACGAATACAGTCGATTGCATTCGGTTTCAGGGTTACGAATTCCTGGCCCTCGTTCATCCTGTGGGGGTATTTTTTTCCGTCGGGCTCGATGGGCTTCGTCCACAATGACACAGGACCACTCCCGCTCCAAAAGATTCTGAAGACGCTCAGGGTTACGAATAACCAAACCCTGAGAAACAAGTCCAATTTTACGGGGGCATGCAAGAAGCGGCTCCTTGCTAGAAGGCACATATTCAAAACCCAATTCATCTATCCAGGCGGTTCCGGTCCAGCGGGCACTGGGAACCTGTAAGAGATCCCAAAGCTCTATCTGCCACTGTTCCATAAGTGTTTTAGGGAGTAGGACCAACACAGGCTTATCGGATGTCAGAGCAATAAGCTGGGCAACCATACCAAGCTGCACCGTCTTACCGAGACCGACCTGGTCTGCCAGAACAAACCGTGCGCCATGAACCTGATGGGCCCTCCAGGCGAGACTCACAAAGTATTTCTGATGAGGCCAGAGACCAAATTGCTCTCGATAGACAGGAGATTCTACAGCAAGGCTCGCTGGCTCTGGTTTGTTTTGCCACTCTCCTACGGGTATTTCAAAACGCCTCGAAAGACGATCCACCTCTTTTACTACTGCCTGGGACAGGGGCATAGCGAGGGGATGATTCCAGAGCCGCTCAAATTCAGCAGCAACCCAGTCGCAGGCCTCAGGGCTATCATCTTCCCAGAGGAGTTCGTAATTCAAAGCCCAGCCTGCAAAGGTTTCATTGGTACTCCCCAGAAAGCTTATACGGCGTCCATCAGCATAGGTAATAAGACCGGCCTTCCCATGCACAAGACCAAAGGCGTCATCCGGGAGCACCCGGACTTCTAAGCGGGCTGTGCCCGATCCTTTAAGGAGACGAGCGAGCCGGGAAAATCGGTCACTTCCAGACAGGGACAAAATCTCAGGATCCTGCTTAAAAAAGGATTGCCGCTGGGCCTGTTCACGGACCGCCGCTGAGGCAGCTTCCACATCCTTCGCTTGTATATCCGAATTACAGACGATTCGTATAAGCCCCTGAACCGATTCAAGGGCTTCTCCGGCCAATTCAAAGAGGGAACTATCAAAATATCCGGCGATACGGTCATAGCCAACCGCTCCTTTCAGCCGGTCTACCAGGAACTGCTTCCCTGGCATGGAACGGGATCGCTGAAATACATGGCGATAGATCATGATGGTACACCCCGGGCTCGATATTTTTGTTTTGGGCTATGAGGTTTATCCGGTATGGTGAGCTCAAGCTTACCTGAAGTAATAAGAGGATCGAGTATTTCTTTCCTGACATACTCTCGGTCCTTTAAACCTAAAAAGGACTGGATTTCTTCTCTGGATCGGGGTATGACACAGTAGTTAAGGAGTCGCTCAATCCGGTCGTCGGTAGCTTGCGGGGTAGCTTGCGGGGTAGCTTGCGGGGTAGCTTGCGGGGTAGCTTGCGGGGTAGCTTGCGGGGTAGCTTCCAAACGGACGACAACCTTGAATAGTTCTTCCTCGTAAATTTCTAGCCGCCCCTGGGGCGCATAATGGGGTAGATATTTTTGCACATTCAAGAGGCCCGATCCTATTTCTTCTACCCATCCAAGTTGTAAGAAAAATTTGGAAATAAGGGGGTTTCTCTGGTAAGGTACGAGGGATTTGGGGTCCAGTCTTCCCTGCCAATGGGGAGTACAGGGATTGGTACACTCTACCCGATCCTGATAGATAACAATACGGGCCACATCTGCCTTGGTGTACTCCCGGTGCACGAGGAGGTTAGCTACTAGCTCCCGAAAAATCTTGTTCCTCAGGCTTACCCGTATATCCTGTTCCATATAGAAGGGGTCCGGCAAGGATCGTTCTATAAAATCCATGAGGGTGCTATAGGCTTCAATAAGGTTAGTTTGTACATAACAACGGTCATCGTAGCGATCCACATTAAGGCGTTTTAGAAGGGCATCAATCTTATAAAAGGGAAGGATATTAAGAATGGTTTCTTCTAGTCCAAAGAGCAAAATTCCCGCCAAGGTAATGCCTTCCTGACCGGTTTCCATATCCCGGCTTATGAGGCCCGCTTTTTTTAAAAATGCGGTATCGTCCAATGCCAGCCAGGGATGGTTGGGACGAACCGTACTCAGCCGGGTACGGGCCTTTTTTAGGGTTTCAGAGCTTAAATCCTTCACTGAGATAAAAGGATAAACCTTCGCTTCGGAATAATAGGTGCGTTTTTTATTTACAATACGCGCAATTGCAGCCGGATCTGTAAGCCGGTAATCCCCATCGGCACTGCGATCGTATATGGTCCCCCTGAGTTTATGGACCTGGGAACTCTCAGGGACCTGGATCACCACAATCCAACGATCCTGATACTGAACTAATTCGGGGTACAACAAAAAGGGAGGAGAGAGCAGTGTGCTATTGTTGGTGGCATTGGCGATATCAACACAATACAGCTCAGCTGTTTCCTTTTCGATACCCGCAACCTGTCCCGTATCATCAACCCCCAAGAGGATATCGCCACCCCGGTGGTTAAGAAAGGCACAGATGGTCTCGTAGAGTGAATCGGGGATCTGGTGCTCCGCCTTTTTGAACTCCAGGGTCTCTTTTTCTCGGGAAGCCAAAAGCCGCGCAAGCCGTTCGCTCGTCATCGGGATCCTACATAGTCGTTACGGATAAGGCCCGCAAGGAGAGCTGCGGCCTCCGCATCCTTATGCCAGTGGGAAAAACCAGATATAGCCTTTGCTGCTCCAAAGTATTCAAGCAGATTGATGATATCATCCCGCCGGCCCCAGTAGTCGGGAAGCTCCGTCTTAAGGTAATTAAAGCCCTCCCGGGGGTTTTCGGTTTTGACCGTTTCGGAGAGGGCAAAGAGGATTTGCCGGGTAAGGCTTTTTGCAAAGGCGGCCTGGTCAGAGTCACGGCTGCCTGTCTGCACCGAGAGGATGGTCCGCTTGAATTCCGAGGCGGTCTTAAAGCGGGCCATATTGGCATCTGTGTCGCCGAGCAAGAAGCGGTATTCGTTTACCCCAAAGCCCCGGGCCAGTTCCTGGTAGGCTCCCTGCCGGCATTCGCCGTGCCGCTCCAGTTCTAGACCAGATAGATAGAGCCGCTCGATGGCTTCCAGATTGCGCCAGGTGTAATTAGTAATACCCCGGGGAATACGGTAGTTTGTGGCGATGCGGACTGCCCGGTCAATTATCTTTTCGAACTGGCTCTCTTCGTTTTTCCCCCTGAGCCGGAAGAGCTCATGCTCTATATTCATGTCTTCTATCTGGGAATAGGCGGTCAGCACCCGGAGGGCCGCCGCATAGGCTGCAAGCTGATAATCCGTGTCACCAAACTGGGGAGCCAAGGTATCGTCGATACCTTGCATCGTATCGAGCTGGCGGCGCACCTCGTCTTCCACCTCAGGATACAGTTCATCGAGCCAGACCCGGCGGGTGTCGGTGCGCTTGCGGAGCACGAGGAGCACCGTCCCCTGGACATAGTTACCCTTTTTAAGGCCGCTTGAAGTCTCAGTACCGATTGTCCAGGCGGCGGTAACCCGGAGCCCCGCAGCCCAGAGGATCATGCCCAGGTCTGCCCAGACCCCTGCGTCTTGATGGGTGAACATGACAAGCTGGAGGCCATTGTCGCTCATGTGGCGGGCCAGGTTGGAGTAGATGTCCACCATGCTCTTTTTAAAGTCCTCGTCGGCGCCCCGGACAGCCAGGGCGGCGCGGCTGTCGGCATACCAGTCGGGGAAGAGCTTAGGTAGATGTTTTTCGTACCAAGCCAGGAAAAAGTCCGCGAGCTCATGGTAGTTCACCGCATCGGCGTAGGGCGGGTCGGTAATCCAGAGGTCGGCGGTATAGCTCACATCCCGGGCGTCGAGGGGGAGGATGGTTGATAAGTAATTAAAAATTAAATTGTCATTATTGATATTTGTATCTAATATTGACTTAATTGTAATATAACCTCTTATTGGATAATTATAAAAGGTATTTAATGCTTGATTAGAAAATGTTTGCGATGAACCTTCTCCAGGTCTTAAACTTAACCATTGAATGAGCTTTGAATCCCAGTTAACTAACCTGCCCATTGAAAGTAATGTAGCTTTAATAACACTCTGTTTATACTTCTCAAGGATATTTTCCATCAACAACCCATGCACCAACAACTGCCGCGGGTTAAAGAGGTGATGCCAATATGTCCAGCCGCGCTCGCGGATAGGCTGTTCGGTATTGTAACCTGGGGTAATTTTCTTCGACGGGATATAGCCCGCTTTCTGCCAGGCGTGGAAGCGCTCTTTAAGGAGGGCAAGCACCTTCGCTTCCCGCTCCAGGTCTTCTGGCGTAACGCTTTTGTAGATGCGCTCGCCCGTTGGGCTTACCCAGCGCACACAGTAGAGCCGTTCCTGGAACACATCGCCCGGCCGGGGAACAAGGTCATCGTTTTCCCAGAGCCTCAGGCCATAGATGGTTTCTCCATTTTCTCCCCGCCGGTCCCCCCGGAGGCTTGCAATGGAGTAGCGCCGGCTAGGGTCTTCCGGGTCTACCAGTTCCGAGTCCTGCACGGTCCCCTTCCGGGCTTCCGCTAGCTCCTTGTCGCTTGCGCCGGTAACAATATCGATGTCGTAGCCCCCGCGCCGGTCGTTGCGCCTGAGCTTTGCCACCACCCGGTATTTTTCGCTGATAACCCAGCTTGGGGCTAGGGGCACCCAAAGCCCCGTGGCGGGGCATTGTACTTCCACACAATAGAGGTACGCATCGGCCCGGTTGCCCTGTCCATCGTGTTCAATGCCCCAGGCGGTAATTTGGGCATCAACCTTCTGCCAGACCTCTTCCTGGGCCCGGCGGATTTCTTCCTGTAACTCCTTGCCGCCCCCCACAAGGTGTATGGCTCCCCAGGTTAAGAGGGCCGCGACGGGGTTAAGGTCGCTTCCATAGGTCTCTAGACCAAGCCGGGCCGCCTCAAAGGGAACGGAGCCGCCGCCGCAGAAACAGTCCCCCACCCTGGCCCGGCGCCCAAAGGCCTTCTCCGAAAGTTCAGTAAAAAGCTCCTGGAGATTGTGGGACCGGGTTCCCAGGTGGGCATTGATAGCTTCCCATGCTTCCGGACCTGGGCCATCTATCTCTTCGGGTCGGCAGCAGTAAGCGAGTTTTTCTTCATAGGGGAGCCGGGTAAAGGCAAGTTGTTCTAGCCTCGTTTTTTCCTCTTTGCTCATACCTCGAACCCAGGCTGGCTTTCCACCCGATGTTTCTATGAAGCCTTCATATTCTTTGGGGCTAAGATGCTCCGCTATATCCGCGGCGCTCATGGTTTTGGTTTTGCGCCGCCAGAGCCCATCTTCATCCATCGTAAGGATCTTATAAAAAATTTCCCGGTCCTTTTGGGGGTCCTCCGAAGCAGGCATAAGGAGTCCAAGGAGTGCAGCCCGTACCAGGATAAGGGGCTTTCTTCCCCACCACTTACCTAAGCCAGTCAAGGTTTGACCCGAACCGGCTTTCCGTTCCTTATAACTTTCCGCCGAAAGCCGGGCCAGGGGGAACTGTACTTCGATAAAGGGCTTATAAGACATGGTGCACACTCCTTAGGTGGGTTATAACATACGTTCAAGCGTATCAAGTTTCTCTTTTATTTCCGGGTCGAGTTCCTCTGGCCGCGCCAGCTCCGCGAGGAGATAAAAATCGCTTTTCCGCAATTCCATGGGGTACCTGATAGCTTCGTAATATTTTCGCAATATAGGGCTTAGCCATTTGTCGGATAGCTTTTCATTTTTCCAGAACTCATGGTTTGGATCGACGAGGGCTGCCGGAGCTGTTTCCTGGGTAATTATTTCCTGCAATAGAGCTTGAGTCTCGGAGGTAAACAGCTCGCTTCTTTGTTCTGTATTATCTGAAAAATAACGGTATAGAACAGTTGGAAGGGGAAGATAGCATTCTATTTCGTTCCGTTTCCATTCAAGATGAAGAAGACCCGGCGGCATCTCTGGTTTTGTCGTTAGATGGTCGGTAAGAAGTACTGCTTGTAGCTCAGGGACAGCCTCTTTAAGGCCTAAGAAATGCTTTCTGCAAAATGAAAGGTCATTGGTATTCATGTAGACCACAAAGGTCTGTTGCAATTTTTCTTGCACAGGATGCTGTAATACCTTTGCAAAGGCCTTGAGCATGGCTAGATCTGTCGTGCCCTCTACATACAGAATGCGTTGCTTTTCCAGGGCCAGCATATAATCCGATGCGGGAATATCAGAGAGGGATTTTTTTAAGTGTTCCAGTTTTTGAACCCGGTGAGGGGTTCCTACAAAGGCAAGAATGAGATCCCCATTTTCCGCAGCGGTATCCAGAATAGCTTCCGAATGGGTGGCAATGATGAGCTGGTTATTATTTTTTTTACAATAATCCGCAAGGGCGTTAAAGAGAGATTTCTGACGAATTATTTCCAGATGAGCATCGGGCTCGTCCAGAAGCAATATGGTGTGTTTTTGATAATACAAATAACTATATAGCAAAACGAACTGTTGGAATCCCCTTCCGCTGGCGGTAATATCCATTTCAGGATGATTCTTTTCCTTTATTCTGCAGGTGATAAGGCTCGTTGCACTATGATAGTGGGGCGGCAATAGTTCGGTAACAAATTCTTTATTTACAACCTGGCAAAGTTCATTCCAAGCACTTTTATCGGTATCATAGATTTTCCAAAGCAGGTTCCGAAGCACCTCGGCGGTACGACCTTCTCCGATACGCCTGCGGATACTGCCTTCTTCCAGGCGTTCTTCTACGGCTGAAAGGCCGGACATGGGCGGCAAATATGCTACTGTTTCTTTTTGAGCTAGTTCAAGATTTTCAGGATTATCCAGCCCTTCCATGGGCTTTACGTATAACGATTCAGGGTTAGCATAATAAAACTGCAAACCCGCTTTCCATTTTTTTTGGTCTGTTATACCTTCTAAAACAATCGTTAAAAAAACAGCGCTGTTTTCGCCAACTCCGGATCGGACATGCAGATCGTGCCAGAGGAGCTTTGCTTCCGGTACGGGGATAGCAAACAAATCCTGCCTATTGATGGTTACGCCGGTCCGTTCTTTTGCTTTGCTGCTCGTTTTCTTAGCAATCCATTTTCGCAGTGCTATATCCCAGAGTGTTAAAGCCTGTAATATGGTGGTTTTTCCGGAATTGTTAGGCCCCACCAGGACAGTAACCTGAGCTACATCAATCGAGATGGTTTCAAAATTTTTAAAATTATGGATTTCAAGTTTCGTAAGCATCCTATTCGTCCTCAAACAGCTCCAGTTCTAAAACCGGCTTTTTCCTGATAATTGCCATATCGGTAATAGGATTTTCGCAAAGGGCAAAGCGAAGCGCCTTGCGCCAGCCCCGGTTACGGCCCGCAAAGGCCTGGCCTGTGGCGGCATTGGTCATGGTATAGAGCCACCAACGTTCCTCAGGAGAAAGCCCGAGCCAGTTACGGACCGCATTCTGAACCAGGGTTGGATCCGCATCCTCTATAGCCCAGAGAAGAACCAAAAGCTCTTTGCCAAATGCGGGGCTTAGCAAGGCAGTACCACCTTTTGCAGGCCACTTACCGGTTGGCAGCCCCTTTGCGGTAAGGCGGCGATTAAATTCTGCCTTTACGGGCTCAGTTATTTCTTTAAAAAGTGAGAGAGAAATAAGAGCTTTTAGTTCCCTGCTGTCATAGGGAACGGCAGCTATATCAGGGATACTGTCCTTCCATTCAAAATGTTCAACAATTTTAACGACAGCTTTTTCTGGACTACCCTTTGCTACAGGCAATAACAAACTAAAAAAATGGTTATACTTCAAGGGATCAAAGCCAAAACCAGCAAACTTACCGGTCACTGATGTACCTCTCGATCAAAATCGTAGGCAATTCTATATTTATTAACCCAATCAAGAAAACCTTGCCCCCGTTCAAAATGCAATTGGTGAAGGCTCAACGTGATATTTGGAGTGTCCCCATAGGATCCTATCATTTCTAGGATTTTTCGGAGTTCTACACCGCTTTTTTTAATTCCCGGGGGAGCGGTATAATTAAATTCTTCACCGCCAGTCTCAGGGAATTCCAGATAGAGAGTTATACCTTCTCCTATAGCATTAAATTCTTCCATACGACTAATAAGTTCCCACGCATCATTTGTAGTAAGGTTTATAAAACGCTTTGTTTTCCAGATTAATGAACGGGCGGGGTCCACGCTTCTATTTGTTATTTGCTGAATATCCCGAGTAAGCAGATCGCTTTCGATATCATCTTTTTTCCCTATGGCCTGAATGACCCTGCAACCAGAAGGAATTGGAAAAGGGCCCTCGTAGGACACTCCATGAATTCTTGGATCGGTGCCATCGGTTGTATAATAAATAGGAACAGGAGGTATCGCCAGGAGTTCTATATATCGTTCTCCTGCCTGCTCAAAAACCCGACTTTGCAGAGTAATCTTATTGGTCCATCGGACAATTTTACTCTTCCGGCCTGGATCATTTTCATCGATACACTTAAATGTCAGCCGTAAATCCTTTGTTTCAAAGGCCGAATAGTTTGGAACAACTTCACTCGTTGTGGTAGGCTCCCCATCTCCAATTTCATAAACGACTTTGGTTCCACCTACAGGACGAATATCCAATACCGTAACACCTGTGGTCTCATCCCTGTTTTTTACAATAATAGAAACAGTACTAGGTTCTTTCGGGAACGGTCCCTTTCGAATAAGATCCCCCTCTTCGCGCCATTTACCCAGGCGAAGAGCCTGATTTTTTACATCATCAAGGAATCGGGGCAGATGTAAGGGCCAATCCGGCTTAGTGGCTGCCCGGGCTTTAATATCCCGCCATCGAACTGGATTTTGATTATCGAACAAACGGTCTTCTATTTTGCTAATCCAGCTTTCAATATTTCCACTCCCATCGCTAAATTTCTGGCACTGCTTCAGGGCTTCACGGATCTGATCTTCACCATTAAAGGAATTGGCATCAAAAACAAACTTAATTTCTTCTTTCCGTAAACCTGACCGTCCCGGATAGAGAACCATACTAAAGGTTTGCTGTATGGCGCTCCTGAGACTCAACAAAATACGATCTCTGCTCCGGTTAGCTTCTATCCTTTGAGGATCCCGTTCAGAAAGATGTTCACTTTCCTGTTCCGCCAGGATAGTACGGATAGCTTTAAGGAGTGCGGCATTTTTTAATACCTCTTCCATTGTATCCCGATCACCGGTAAGAAAAAGCACCCTATTTTTGTATTCCAGGTTCTCATAAAAATGGATCCATTCCTGGTGCAAAGGTATTTGCTGTGAAGTGCCCGTTACAGAGAAGGGATCGGTAACAATTAACACTGTTTTTTCTATTCCTGGTTGAGCTTCCTCCCAATTCGGTAACACCAGGCATTCCTGGTATACATCTCCTCGGATGGGTTTAAACAGGCTTACTAAATATTCCCGCAATTCTTTTATTTTTGTTTCCCTATTGTACGATTCTACATAGCTATGAAGGGTTGCCGCGAGGTTTCGTACATTCTTAAAATAAAGCCTTCCATCATTAGACACGTGGAGGTACCAAGCACTGGCCGGAAGCTGTTCCAGCACATCTGTTTTCATACGGGACACATCTCTGCCGGGTCTGCATAGCCATGCGATAAGTTCACCGTCATGAAGCCCCAGTTCTGGATTTTGTGCAGTAGACAAAGAAGCGACATACAAAAGCTTTGCCGCATCCTGAGCTTGACTTTCACCACCTAATTTGGCATCAAGCTGTTCGGCATGGGATGCACCAAAGTTGGCAATGTCTACCCGTATTGCTTCGGTAAGGGTTGGATTTATTGTAGAAAATTCATTAAAGATTTCCTGAACATTTAAATCAATATCGTAAGGATGGATAAGTTCAAGCCGTTGGGCTTTCCCCGATTCCCAAAGATTTGCAGTAACAGCCCTCATAAGTCGGAGTAATCCCCTGGTCTGCTGGAATCCTGGGTTGGCTTTAAAGCGACCATAAAGATCTCGTAGAGCATAATGAAAGGGATAGGATTCCCGAATCTGACTTGCAAAGGAAGCGGGTGTTTCTGCCGTCAGATCCATCTGCCTTGCCTGTTCCACCGACTTTGCATAGGCCACTGCAATAGCATCACGAACAGCGTTATCTGGCAGGGTTTCAAAAAGGCGAGTCCGGAGAATATGAAAGATTTCATCCCCCTGGGTTGCCACTGGTTCGATAGGAACAACATTCCGTTGTGTTTCTTGTCTGAAATTTTCCAAAGCTTGGTTAATGAGCAGCGAACCATCAGTATACGCAGTGGAAGAAAGATCAGAGATTACAATGACTACCCGCGAAAGTTCTTCTCGGTTTGCAGCAACAAGCAAATTTGAGAGGGCTGTAGCTGTTACTTCTGCTAGATTGGAAGAACCAATTTGGATAGACCGGGCATTATTAAAATAGGGAGGCAATTCATCTAATAGAATAATGACAGATTTGTTTTTTAATAGATGCACCCAGGATGTTACCCCTGGGGCCTGCAAAGGAGTATACAGGGATGCAAAGAGGTCTTTCTGCCCTAACTGATCCGCCAGGGCACCCCATAGACCAAAGGGGTAATCCGATTCCCGACCATCGAAACCGATAACAGTATAGACCTCATTCCCTAATTGAAAATCCGTCCCTAATCGATGACGGATTTCAGGATAGCGGGCTAAGAGCCCCAGAGCAATCATGCTATGGGTTTTACCGCCACCCATAGCCTGGGATAAAAGGTACGCAGAGGGTTGATCCTGTTTACCAGAAAGCCGATCAAAACTTTTTTGGATAAGGACCTTCATGCCGGCGGTAATATAATTTTCCTCAAAGAATTGACGGGCATAATCGATATCAAGCCTATTCTGTAAGAGATCACTTAAGTTAAGTACCGTGTCGCGTCGGGCCCGGTCAAAAACGGACTTCCGGGGGATACAGGTTTCAGCTAGTGTTGGCATGGCTATAGTATTACCCTCTTTTAAAATATGAGCAAGAGATTTTCTTTGAATTATACATTATCAGAATACCATCTTCCTTCTCTGATTTGATATTCTAATTTTCTATATAGTTCAGGATCTATATCGTTTTTTCGTTTTTTTAGCAATTCAGGTATATACTTTTCTGCACATTCATTGGCTAACCATACTTGGCCATTTTTTATAGCGGATACAATTATCTGATTTAAGGTCTCTTTATCTAAAACATCGAAAAAGGGGTACAGTATTTTAAAAACTATTTCTGAATATCGAAAACATCCAGCCTCTTTTACAAGTTTAGCAAAACCTAAGCCCCCATTCATAATATGATTTTCCAGTAGACCTTCTGCTATGAGTAACTGTAACCCATAATTCTCATAGGATCTTGTTTGCAGATGATTGATAAATCCATACGGTTTTGTACCATCAAGGCTAATCGGAATTATCTTTTTCGCCTGCGAATAAGCAATCCCTAGCTCTTGAGAACACCAATCAGAGGCTTTAAATTCCTTAGAAAGTAAAGGTATAAATATTTCTGATGTATTAATTTCTTTAACAATTGTATTTTTCCAATCAGATGCAGTTCTTAAATCGTCATCTGCTAGAAACGATTTAATTTCTATTGCCTCTAAAAATTCTTTTGCTTTTTGAGCATGCTGGTAGTAGTTATGTGCACAATAACTAATAAAAGCTTTCATAATACTATCCCCTCCTTTTACCCTATGTCTTTAAATAAAAACATTCTTTTTCTTTAAATACTATAAGCAATTATTACCCTCTTTTCCCCTCCCGGCAACTCGATTTTTTCTAACTATTCGCAAGATTCTCTCCGCTGTATGCTACTCCCCCACCCCTCCCGCCCCTTGACATTTTGCTTCTTCTCGCCAATGATGAAGACATGGTTTACCAATCCTGTTTTTCAATCCTTTTTTGTTTCGTCGCAGCAGCCGCAGATCCACCGGGTCGCGGCTAGCTGTTTATATATCACAAGGCCGCGATCCACCATGCGGGGATTGCGGCTTTTTTTATGTCCGTTGGACAGGGGCCCAACCCCGAGGAGCGGCAGGAGGGCCCTATGCGCAGAAGCATTGTGCATCCCCATGCGGGGAAAATCCATTATGAAATCCGGGATATCGTCGCCGTAGCAAAAACCATCGAAAGCCGCTGGCATATTCCCATCATCTGGGAGAACATCGGGGACCCCGTAAAAAAGGGGGAAAGCGTTCCTGAATGGATTCGCTCCATAGTGGCAGAAAAAACCAGAGAAAACTGTTCCTATGCCTATTCTGAAACCGAAGGTATCGGAGAAAGCCGGGAATTTATTGCGGCCCAGGTAAATCAACGAAGGAACCAAGTCGTACAAGGAACTAACGGTAACACCTTGCCTGGGGCTCCCTGCTCCCACCTCGAACAGGAGGATATCATCTTTTTTAATGGTCTTGGGGACGCAATTGGAAAATTATACCAGCTATTAGACCCCGCTTCTCGCATCCTTATCCCTTCTCCTTGTTATCCTGCCCATGCTGGCGCAGAGACCTTCCATTCAGGGAAGCCTCCCATTACCTATCCACTGGATCCTTTACGGAACTGGGAGCCCGACCTCAATCAACTAGAACAGCTTGTGGAAATGAACCCTGATATCGTCGGAATTGTATACATCAATCCGGGGAATCCTACGGGAACGGTATATACACCAGAAACTATTTCACATATTGTAGAAATTGTTCGGCGCCACGGTTTGTTTATCATTGCTGATGAAACCTATCTTAACATCCATTTTGGGCCCTCTCCTACCGCATCCCTTGCCCAGGTGATTGGAGACGTTCCTGGTATCGCCCTCCGTTCAATTTCTAAAGAAATTCCCTGGCCCGGCGCTCGCTGTGGCTGGATTGAAGTATACAACAAAGCAACGAACAGAGAATTTGCCCTCTATATCGAAGGCATCGCTGCGGCAAAACGGCTTGAAGTCTGTGCCACTAGCCTTCCCCAACTCTGCATTCCCGCCATTATGGGTAATCCCCAATATTCTGCCCATCTGGAAAAACGGAAAGCCCAATTTGCCCAGCGAGCCCAGGAAGCCCGTGAAGCTTTTCGAGGGAAAGAAGGCCTTACATTTATCATGCCCGAAGGGGCCTTTTATGCCACGGTTCTGTTTGATACGGATTTCTTAGCAGAGGAAAGGTCAAAAAAAAGGCCCTTCTCTATAGAAACAGCATCCTTAGCCTCTTACATAGAAAGCATCATAGAACACGCAACTCATCCATCCGCTCCGGACAAACGTTTTGCGTATTGGCTTCTGGCAAGTACAGGGATCTGTGTGGTTCCCCTCTCGGGTTTTGCGACTGAGTTCCAAGGCTTTCGCTTTACCCTCCTCGAACAGGACGATAGGAAACGGCAGGCTATTTTTGCTACCCTTGCAGAACGCGCCCAACGGTATATGGAAGAAAACTAAATGAAACAATAACCAGGATGGGAGTTTATTATTTTCCAAAAATGAGTTAGAATATTCTCATGACTGAAGCCCAACACATAGAACAGGTAAACGAAATTCTCCATCCTGGCAAGCGCTTTGAAGAACTAGTAAGTAAAATAAATATGGCTCCCTCATTGTTCTATAAAACAGATAAAACAGCCTTATTCAATGCCGATTGCTTAGAGGTATTAGAGAAACTTCCTGATGAATCGATAGACATGATCTTCGCAGATCCTCCCTATATGCTTTCTAACAATGGTATTACATGTCAGAATGGGCGAATGGTAAGTGTCAATAAAGGTAAATGGGACAAAAGCAAAGGGTTTGAGAACGATACACTTTTTCACGAAACATGGATTGCTGCTTGTAGAAGGGTTTTAAAACCAGAAGGAACCATTTGGATAAGCGGTACGTACCATAGTATCTATCAGTGTGGGTATATATTACAAAAACTTAATTTTCATATTTTAAATGATATCGCCTGGTTTAAACCGAATGCATCTCCTAATTTAAGTTGTCGATATTTTACTGCTTCTCACGAAACCCTTCTTTGGGCAAAAAAGGATAAAAAAGCTAAACATACATTTAATTATTTAAAAGTAAAAAACGGGAAATATCCAGAAGATTTCTTAAAAAAAGAAAACACCCAAATGCGTTCGGTTTGGTCTATTCCGACTCCGAAACAAGAAGAAAAAAAGTTTGGAAAACATCCTACACAAAAACCGGTAGCTTTATTAAAAAGAATTATAGAAGCTTCTACAAAACCAGGAGATATTATTTTAGATCCTTTTAATGGAGGAGGCACTACGGGTGTGGCTACCATATTGATCGGCAAGCGATACTATATAGGAATAGAAATAGACCCTGCCTATTGTGCTATTACAAAAGAACGGCTTGAGGATAGCATAAAAACAAATCTGTCTCTTTTACAATTTGAGAATTACCAATGAACAGAATTACCGAATTGCTTGGATACAAAACAGACGATGAAGCTTTTGAATACATACTCAAAACATTCGAAAATAGGACCATTTTTGATTGGTTTGTGGACTGGGAGAAAATTTATAGCAAAATTAATGACATTGAGTATCACTTAAACGTACTGAACTATATCATTGGTAAAACCGATCCTCAAAAGGCCTTAATAGAAGTTATTTCAAAAGATCCAGGAATAGTACCAATAATTCCATTTTTAATTGCATCTCGCGAGAGGGTTTTCAATATTTTAGATGAAAATTCAGGATCCGAGCTTTCAATACCTGAGTCTATTAAGTATGATTTTAGGTCTAAACAAAAATATCCGAAAGAGGAGATTCAGAAAATTGCCGATTTCTTTCTGAAATCAGGCCTTAATGCATTAATACTTGAAAACAAAATTAAGAATTTTGTTGATTATATGTATGGTATCGAAGTTGGTCTTGATTCCAATGCAAGAAAAAATCGAAGTGGAATCTTAATGGAAAAAATCGTTGGAAAATATTTTGAATCTTTGAAGAAGAAATATCATGATGATTTTTGCTATTGTAAACAGGCTAACAATGATAAAATTGAAAGGACTTTTTCTGTGAATATAGAGATACCTGATAGAACTTATGACTTTGCAGTACGCTCAAAAGACAAACTTTTTTTGATGGAAGTAAATTATTACACCGGTGGTGGATCGAAGTTAAATGCTACTGCCCGGGAATACAAAGAAAGATTAAATGACATTAGGAAAAATTGTGATACCATTGACTTTATCTGGATTACCGACGGGAAGGGATGGGATTTTGCCAAACGTTTTCTAAAAGAATATTACCTACAGGGTGGGTACCTGTTCAATTTACATCTGCTAAAAGATGGAATACTAGAAAAATTGCTTTTTCCACCGGTGGAATGCCACTAGAGACCCCTCTCCCTTAACTTGCACAGCATGCACTTCGTCATCCTATCTTTTATACAAAAAGGGAGCCCTACCGCCATCTCCCCTACCTCAGCGGCCCAGATCGTGGGAACGTTGTTCTTTAATCCGCCGTAGGCCCTCATTAAAACGCTCGAGAATAGCCTGAGCTCGGGGATACCGTTTGGAAACCATCAACCGGTACTCCCGCTGGGCCAAAAAGGGCTCGGGAAGAAACTCAAAAAGAGCTTCCTTCCCGGGGAAAATGCGACGGACCGCATCCAGGATAGTCGCTTCTTCTTCGATTACCAGATCAAGCCGTCCTGCGGCAAGTTTTTTTATCGCCAGGTCAAGGGTACGGGAGGGTTCCACCACCACCCCCGCCGCCTTTAACGGGAAGATCACCGCATTGGTCCCTTCGGTGGTCCCCACCCTGAAAGCCTTTAACGAAGCAGGATTCCCGTCATACACAAAGGAATTGGTTCGCAGGTTTGGGATATATCGCAGGATCTTCACCGAAGAGACAAATAAGGGGGCCGAAAACCAAAAGTCCTTTTCCCGTTCAGGGATCAGGAGGTATGGGAAAGAGGCAAAGTATTCTCCCTTTTTTACGAGGTACTCGCAGCGATCCCAGGGTAAAAATGTATACACGGAAACTAGATCAACGGCCCGAAAAGCTGCCGAAACAATCTGGCTTGCCGCACCATATTCAGAAAGATTTTTTCCCGTATAGGGGGCCCACTCTCCAATCACCAGCGGGATAGTACGGGAGCTATCCTTTTCTCCTATCCTGCCTACAAATGCCGTTCCATCTTGCCTGGTAAAGGGGCTTCCCCCCAGAAGCAAACCAAACATAGTCAGGAAGGTCCCCCCCAGGAGCAGCCATTGATAAAATCTCTTTTTCCTTTCTAAAAAAGTTTTTCTTTTGGCTACGATATTCTGGAATGAGAAAAAAGGGGGGGGCCTTTCCTTAAAAACCCTTCTAGCCCTAACGGGCGTATCCTCAAAAGGGAATAGTATCTCTCGACCTTCATTTTTTATATTCATATTGAATACAAAGGTTCCTTAAAAGAGTTTTCCACCACATCCCGAGGAAAGGTAAGTTCCACATGACAACCAACGGTATCCTTCCGTTGAACCAGCGTAGCCCGTATCTGATCGGCTAGCACTCGAACAAAGCGGAACCCCAGCGTTCCCTCAGGGGGCATATCAAAGGAATACAGACATCCCTTCCCTTCGTCCCGGACAGAGAAAGAAACAAGGGGACCTTCCATTTTCAAAGAAAGCCAGACGGCCCCCTTCTGTTTCTCATAGGCATGGGAAAGGGCGTTGGAGAGAAGCTCATAACAGATAAGACCACAGGCAAGGGCCACATCCAAAGGGAAAATCATCGCGGAAAGAGCCGTATGGATTTGAATGTCGGGGGAATCACCAACCTGCTGGACAAAACTTACGATTCGTTCCAGATATTGGGCCATTTCTACCCCATTCACATGCTTGGATTCCCACAATTGATTATAGGCCTCCGCAAGCACCTCGATGCGCTGGATCACCTTATCAAAGACCCGATACTCTTCAGCACAGCGAACCCGCTGGACCTCCGCCTGCTGATTCAAGATGGCACCGAGCAGTTGCAAATTGTTAAAAACCCGATGATTTATTTCTCTCAGAAGCAGTTCCCGTTCCTGGTGGGCCTCTTCCAGTTGTCGAAGTTGTGTAAGGATGGTGTTCTTTAGATTGGCCAACAATGTATATAGTTCTTCAAATTCTTTATACAGTGGCGCGGGAACCTGATTATAGAGCATGATATGTTTATTCCGCTCTTGAGGACTTGCCCTATCTTCTGAAAGTAAATGAGCATAGGTGGCTATCAAGGCCTTTAATTCATCCAGGGGTTTTTGTAATTCTATGAAAAGCCGTTTTCGCAGGGTATACAGGGTAATCAGGAGCACCAAAACACCCCCTAAACCAAAAAACAGTATCCCCTTGAATACAGAGGCACACACAAAAGAGTGATCAACACTATAGGATACGGTTCCCAGGGGATAGCCCTGACGGGAAAGGGGAATAACTGTTACATTTTTAGGGGAAGCTGTTATACTCCCATTCCGCTGTTTTTCAAACAAAGGATATCCTTCTTCGTTTTCAATTCTCAGAAAAGAAAGATTCCAATTATAAAAGAGGGCCTCCGCCTGTTCGGTAAGCCGTTCATTATCCATTTCCCAGATAGCATCGGTTAGAGTAGTATGAACAACTCCTTGCACAGCAAGGGAGTCTTTTTTGACGGTTTCTAAAGTATAAAACACCGCAAAGAAAGACCAGAGGAGCAAGATAATTGCCATGGTTACTGCAAAGGTTCGAACCAAAGAACGGGAAATAACAACCAGTAACGAGAGAGAACTCTCTTTTTCTTTCATTGCCCCTATATACTCGCAAGACCGAAAGGCCCATTCCCTTAGTTATAGCCCCAGATTTTTTCAATACCTAGAGCTACGGATCTATATCTATTACCTCTTAAAAGTATAAAAGAGGGGCAAAAGAAAATGCAAATCCAAAAACAGGGGGGCATTATTTTTTGTCATTCCAAAAGTGAGGGCCCCTCTATCGCTATCGGGGAACCTTCTACGGGTATGGGGGAGGTGTGTGTGGCTGGGGAAAACGAGGGAGGAACACCTCTTCGGGCCCCCCCAATGACGAGGGGGAGCCCATTTTTCAGGCTCCCTCCAACGCGTCTTTAAGAAGGCTTCCCTGTTCGCCCCTCTCAGAAGCGCCGAAGAGGCTGACCCCCTCCAGGACTTCCTGAGGGGCTAGTTTCCTGTAGGGCAATCCCAGCCCTTTCACATACCAGGCTTACTCAAGCCCAAAGAGCTTTATTCCCTCATGGGGAAAACGGAGTTTTACCTCTTCCACGATTCGGGCAATCGTATGGGCCTCTGATTCATCACACCAGATCACCAGGGAAAAATTTTCTTCCGGCCAGATGGCGTCTCCCATCCGGGGGCCCGAAGAACCCACCCCATGGACTACGGGGATTTTGGTGTAGTATTGGGCTACCTGGGCCTTTTTAAAGGCCTCCAGGAGATCCTCTTCCACCGACCGATTCGCAAATATTTCTATCCGTACCATGGCCTACCTGCCTTCTGCGATGCGTTCTATCCGGGCTTCCTGCCGGGCCTGCCGTTCGTCACTATGTCGATTAAACACATAGTAAATCACCGGCATCAAGAACAGGGTCATGAGGGTACCAAAACTTAAGCCCCCAAGAACGGTCTTACCGATGGGAGCCACCAGTTCCGATCCTTCCCCGGGGAAAAAGGCCATAGGGACAAGCCCCAGCACCGTCGTCAGGGTGGTCATCAAGATAGGTCTCAGGCGGTTACCCGCCGCCTCCACACAGGCTTCATGGAGGGACAGCCCCCGCTTTCGAAGAAGATTCGTGTAATCCACCAGTACAATCCCATTGTTTACGATGACCCCCACAAGCACCAACAGCCCCACCGCCGTAAGGATATTAAAGATTTCGCCGGTAAGGCCGTAGATGGCCACGATCCCAATCACCGACATGGGGATGGTAAAGATGATGATGAAGGGGTCCCGCAGGGATTCAAATTGGCTCGCCATCACCCCAAAAACAAGGAAGACCGCCACCACCATGATCAATATAAATTTGACAAAATATTCCTGCAGTTGCTGGAAGTCCCCCGAATATTCGATGATCACATCCTCTTCCGCGGGGATTTCCTGGCTGATGAGGGCCCGGATCTGGTTTTCCACCACATTGAGGGGTACGCCCGGCAGGGTGCCGGCCGTTACATGGATCACCCGGCTCTGGTTCTCCCGCCGGATAGTGATAGGGCCGGTGCTCTTTACATAGCGGGCAAAGCTAGAAAAGGCAATACGCTGCCCCGTGGGACTATTCACAAATAATTGATCCAGGTCGGGCAATTCATCCCGATCAGATTCAGGGAGAATCAGCACCACATCGTACTCGTTCCCCCCCTGGCGAAGCTTTGTGGCGGTAAGACCATCCACGGCCGCCTTAAGTTCGTTCCCCACGGTGTATACATTAAGGCCCAGGGCATACATCCGCTCCCGATCAAACTGAACTTCGATCTGGGGCAGCCCATCCCGAAGATCGATAGAAGGTTCTGTGGCCTGAGGAACCCGCTCCTTAATGAGGTTCATAATTTTTTCGGCGATAGCCTTGCCTTTTACAAGGTCATCGGTTTTCACCAGAATATCGATGGGACTGGCGCTGCCAATACGCATCCCCTGGGTAGAACTGGAAAAACTAAAACTGACCCCCGGGAACTGGGTAAAATGGGAACGCACCTTTTGCTTGATGCTTTCCGCCGAATCGATCCGCTCTTTATACGGCGGCAGGGTAATCTGGATAGAGCCCCGGTTAACGGAGGAACTCCCGAGCCCAAAAAAGCCCTGTTGCCCCACATTAACGATAATCCGCTTATACCCCTGCACCTCCTGCTGAATCAGCGCCTCCAGGCTCCGCAACACCGTATCGGTTTCTTTTAAGGGCGTTCCCACCGGCAGGGTGGCATTCACCGTAATGGAATCGGCCTCCTGTTCGGGCATAAAGATATAGCCAATCACCGGTATCAGCAGCAGGCTTCCCACAAAGAGGGCCCCAATGAAAAGCACCGTAATTGTTTTATGGCGGAGCACCCAATCCACCGCTCGACGATAGGCCGCATCCAGACCATCAAAAAAGGCCGCAAAGGGTCGGTCAATCACCGCCAAAAGGCCCTGTAAAGGTTTTTGTTTCCTCGTCGTCAGGGGAAGGTAGTGGCTTGCCAGCACCGGGATAAGGACTACCGCTACCACCAGGGAGGTACTCAGAGAGATAACCACCGTAAAGGCAAGACCGCTAAAAAGTTCACCCACAATCTCCAGCATCCCCCGGAACATCACCAGGGGGGCAAAAACACAAATAGTTGTCAGGGTTGATGCGGTAATGGCGGTCATCATCTCCTGACTTCCTAAGATTGCGGCGGGTCTGAGTTTGGCCCCCTTTTCCCGGTACCGGTAAATGTTTTCGAGAATAACGATGGAGTTATCTACCAGCATCCCCACCCCCAGAGCAAGACCCGCCAGGGTCATGACATTCAGGGTAAGTCCCCAGAAGTACATGATCATAAGGGTCAAGAGCAGGGAGACCGGTATCGTAATACCAATGATAATAGTGGGTTTTATAGAACGAAGGAAAAAAAACAAAATCAGAATCGCCAGGAGCGCCCCCTGGAGAGCGCTGGATGATACCTGGTTAATTGAATTTTCGATAATATCGGTGGTGTTAAAAATTTCGGTAATCTGCACCCCCGGCGGGACCTCTTTGGCAATTCGCTCAAGCCGCTTACGGAGTTCCCGGGCGGTCTGCACCGAGTTTTTGCCGCTCTGTTTTTGCACCGAAATCTGTACCGCCGGGATGCCATTCACGTACACCAGGCTATCTTCGCTTCGATACCCTTCGTAAATATCCGCAATGTCCCGCAGATACACAAGCCGGGGACTTTCAGCCTGACCGCCGACCACCCCACCACCCTTGTAGGCGATCACCGTCGCACCCAGTTCATCTATACTCTGATACTCTCCTGCGGTGGTTAACAGGTACGAAAGGCCCTCATCCATAATGGATCCCGCCGAGACCGCCACGTTCTGACTTGCCAATATTGAACGGATCTGGGTAATGGTAAGCCCATAGGCGGCAAGGCGATTCTGAGGAATCTCCACCCGGATAATTTTCTGCCTTCCCCCGGAAACACTGGCCATGGCGACACCAGGGACCTGTTCGATCCGGGGAACAATGGCATTCTCCGCGATTTCCCGCAGTTCCTCAGGGCTCCGGTTCCCCGTTACCATGAGTCCCATGATGGGAATCATAGAGGGGTTAAACTTAAAGATAAGCGGCGTATCGGCCCCGTCTGGAAGAAAACGCTTTACCAGTTCCAGGTTGTCCCGCACCGAATTGGCCGCATCGGCCATGTTGGTCCCATAGGTAAAGGTGAGCATCACCATGCTGGAACCCTTGGACGAGGTGGAGGTAAGTTTTTCCAGGTTCGAAACGTTTGACAGGGTCCCTTCCAGTGGTCGGGTTACGGTCTTTTCGATTTCCTCAGGGCCAGCCCCTGAATAACTGGTATAGACCACCAGGATAGGGGGTTCGATTTCAGGATACAGATCGATGGGAAGGTTCAGGGTTGCAAAAACGCCCAGCCCAATAAGAAGCACAAAGGCGATAAAAACGGTGGTTGGCCGGGACACGGCGGTTGACGAAAGACTCATCGGCATATCCTCCGTTAGCGGGAACCCACACCGGGTTGTCGTTCTACCACGTTTACCCGGGCTCCATCATCCAGCAGGGTCTGGCCCCGGACAACGATTTCCTCATCCGCAGCAAGACCTTCCAGAACTTCAAGTTGGTTATCGATAAGAATCCCTCCCTTGATAGGGCGCTTCCGCACAATGGTAAAGGCCGGGTCTGTTGGATCAGGCTCTACCACAAAGACCCACTGTTCACCGTACCGAGAGACCACCGCCGCAGAGGGGATTTTAACCACATTCTGCTTTTCCTGGGTTATTATGCGTACCTTAGCAAACATACCAGTTTTAAGCTTATTTCCTTGATTCTGCACATTAATCCGAACTTCCATGGTTCGAGACAGGGGATCCACCACGGGACTTACTTCTCGTACCGTACCATAGAAGATCTCCCCCGGATATGCCTCAAGGGTAACCATTGCAGGAAGACCCACCCGTATTTTCGATATGAACCGTTCGGCTACATAGGTTTTAATTTCCAGGGCTCCCGAGGCAGAAAGCCGCACCACCGGCACCGATTGGGCTACCGTCATCCCTACCTGGGCAGGTACGGCAATGACCACCCCTGCAATAGGGGACTTTACCAGGCTGGACACATAGTTCATTCCTGGCCGGGAAGGATCTACCTCAAGGAGCCCCTGGTCCTTTTCCACCCGTTCACCCAAGCGCACCATCAATTTCGTTACCTTCCCAGCCACATCAGGGTACACATCCACGGTGGATCCAGCCACAATGTCACCAGATAGGGCAAGATAGTCCCGGATTTGACCTTTAACTGCCCGGGTCGTGCTTACCGCATACACGGGCCGCTCCTGTTGCCCCGCCGAGGCCCTCGTATCAGCTCCGCCAAGGCGGGAACAGGAAAACAAACTCCCCCCCACAACGAATATTCCAAGCCCTATCAGCAGGGGACCTGCCCACCCTTCACTTCTAAAAAACCTCGTTTGCGATGACATATGAATCCTTTTCATCCTTACTTACTCCTTGTAAGACTTCCATAGGGGACCCCCATGGCATATTCTAGATCGATACAGGCGGTAAGATAATTAAACTGCTCTTTTATGATCTCCAGCCGGGCCTTTTGCATCTCCAATTCCGCATTCTGAACTTCCAGAAGTTCCTTACTACCCGCCCGATAAGCCTCCTCGGTTAAACGATAGGCCTTTTCCGCCAGGGTCGCATTCAGATTCAAACTTGCAATGGTTTGTTCACTTTTTTTAAGTTTCAGCACCGCCGAATAGACTTCAAGTTCCACCCCCCGCACCGCCTGGGCTAAGGAGACCTGGAGCTTCGAAAGGTTATCCTCCAGGTCCTTCAGGCTCTGGGCTTCCTTAGAAAAAGGGAAAAGCCCATTCAAGCGCCAGGCCAGGGAAGCCCGAAACATGCCCGACCGTTGATTCCACTTATCCCCATCAAACCAGGAATCCTTCCAGGGGTCCCCCGCAAAGGTGGGATCAAAATTCCAGCTTAAGGAGAGGGTCGGGGTGTACAGGTTATACCAGGTTGCTTTTTTGGTGCTTTCAAGGACCAGGATGGAATTCCGCAGTTCCTGCAGTTCCGGTTTATTTGCCACGGCCTGCCGAACGATAGCCTCCTCATCCAGGGGAACCGGCGCAGGGAGATCTACCGGTTCAAGACTAAAGGCCGCGTCCCCCGGGAGCCCCAGCAAAAAGGCAAAATTGGCCCGATAGGTTTTGATACCGTTCTCCATCTCCGTCAGGGTGGGTTTCAGGTTTTCCAGGGCCACCTGAGCCTGAAGCATGGTAAGCTCCGGCACGAGGCCAGCGCGGTAATTGGCCCGGGCCTGTTCGTAGCGCCGCTGGGCGGCGGCCAGGTTCTCCTGGAGCAGGGCCAGATTCTTTTGCAGGAGCAACAGTTGTAAATAGGCTTTCCGCACATCCCGCTCTAGCTGGGCCCGGGCCTTTTCGTAACTGAGCTTTCCTGACTGGTAATCAAGCTGCACATTGCGGATCCCTTCAAGAAGCGCCACATTCAGGTTGAGCGAAAAAGAAAGGCTTCCTGCCATGCCCCACTGGGGAGCGGTGTAACTATAGGGAATAACGCCGTAATATCCCCCTGTTAAGGGCCCCACCGGAATAAGGGTTGTACCACTCTGTTCCTTGTTCAGGCGGTACAGACTTCCGGCCACATCTATCGTCGGGACAAAGACATTCCAGGCGGTACTGGCCTTCCGCTCCTTTACGCCCAGATCAATCCCACTGGAACGAAAGCCCAAATTGTGCTCCAGCGCCAGGGCTACCGCATCGTCCATGGTAAGCACCTGGGGTCTGCTCTCAGCCCCGACCGGTGCCTTCTCTCCTTCAGAACCACCCTTGCTGGCACTGATGGCGGTCTTTGGCTCTATGTTCCCCTGGGGCCCCCTGTCCTGGGCCCAGAGGCCTCGCCCGTCGGACAGGCCCATCAGAAAAGCCCCCAGGAGCAGCCCTCCCATAAGAGACCCGGGCGCAAGGGGAAAACGCCGATGTGTTACCGCGGCCGCAATCCCCGTCCCAGTCCCTGCCGGCGGACTTTTCCTGCAGGGGTGCCCCACTAGCCCCATTAGCAGGGGCTGTCCTACCTGCGAGGCACCAGACATCATAACTAAACCGCATTCATCCTGTTTCATGCACACCATCCTTCCACCCCAGCGGCGAGGTAGGTAAAAAGTAATTTCTGTATGCTCTTCCGTTCCGGCCCCCCACCGGGCTGCCGAAACTGCATCATAAGCAGACTAATCAGGGAAAAGAGAATCCATCGGTGGGTATTGTAAGGCCCCAGGGGAAGCTTTTCCGTAAGCCGCGGGAAGGGCCCCATCAGGTCCCAGAGGGCCCTTCCTTTTTCGGGAAGCTTTCCAATATCAATCCGTTGAATCCGCACCCAGTCCAGAATAACCAGCAGGTCCCGATGGGCAGAGAGGTAGCTATACAGGGCATCGATAACCTGCCACAACCGCAGACCCAACGAGAGGCCCCCTTCCCCCGGGAAGGGGACCCTTTCTCTTTGCTTTAGGTATTTCGCCAAAAAATCCAATAGCGCCTCATACTCGTTTTTAAAAAGGGCCTCAAGCATCGCTTCTTTGCTTGCGAAATGGGCATAGAGACCGCTTTTTGAAAGCCCCGAACGCTCGGCCACATAGCTCATGGACGCTTCCCAGGGGCCTCGCTCGGCCACGGCGGCAGCAATAGCGGCAATTAAAGACTGCTGCGCCCCCTGTGTCGCTTCAAATCCCTGTCCCGCTTTAAATCCAGAGGCGGAACTTTCGGTTCGCCCCTCCGTTTCACCGGAAGAAACCAGCGCCGCTTCCATCTCCCTCGCATCCAACCCAAGACCCCGCCGCAGGACCCCTTCTATAAATTCCAGAAAAAGCCCTTCCCCCTCTTCGAGGGTATACCACTGTTTAAGATAGTACAGGCCACAATAAAAACTAACGGTAGAAAAAATAAGGGTAAAACGATAGATAAGCTCTTCCTTTTCAGATTCCGGGAGGGGAAAAAAGTCTTCAAACGTAATGCCCCGCTGCCGTAATTGTTCGGGGATAGCCCACTCCGGTTTCTGCCCATTCATCACCACAAACAACAGAAACCCAAAATCTGCCCCCTGCCGAATGAAATACCGGGCCAGGTGCAATCCAAACGTAACAAACCGTTCCTTCGGCGAAGAACAGGCCTGAAATCTCAACCGCAGTTCTTCCATCAGAGGAATAAAACGACTATAGAAATCCCGATAGAGGGCCTCAATCAGTTCATCCTTGTCCTTAAAATGCCGGTACAGCGCCGCCTTGGATACCCCGAGGGCCTTTGCCACCGTGGTCAAACTGCGAGTTCTGTAACATTCTTCTCCCCACACCTTAAAGGCAGTCTCGATTATCCTTTCTTTGCAAAGCATCTACCTGCTACCCTCACGTTGGTCGGGGCTACCGCCAGTCGATTTGAGAATCCCCTGTACTTACTCTAAAACACCCAAAGCGCCCCAATGTTACCGACCGGTCGTTAACATTTACTATATCGCGCCCCTTCTTACATTGCAAGGCCCCGTACACTGCCACCATCCAGGAGGGGAGCACCGCACCGCCCCCTCTCAGCTTAGCCCGCATACCGTCGCCTCAGCCGCCGCGGCTCCCCCCTCGCGCCTGCTTCCTTCGCCGCTTCTACAGCCCCTCCCCGGCCGGGCTTCCAGCCCGGCCCACACATCTAGCCCCACGGCTCAGGCGATCAGGCGCTCCCCCCACTCCGGGCTCACCCACGGCGGGGCCCTGAGAAGGGCCCCTTTAGCCAATCTTACCCGATTCTGGCGATCTCTAAGCTCCGCCGGGAGGTTTTTGCCGATGGGGGACGCTCCCTCCAGGCCACAGCGGGCGTCTTTTGGCCCCTTTCCGGGTCACCCCGCAATAGCGCCAGGTTTTTGGGCCCCCTCAGCGCTGCACCCAAATTCCCCTCCCAGCCTTGCCTT
>NZ_PTQW01000033.1 GCF_004343725.1 Treponema sp. J25 | reverse complement strand
ACCATCTCCCTTCGTTGATCATTACGAGTTTTTCTTGCTCTTCCTTTTGTTGCTGGGAAAGGATATACTGGTGAGATTCAAGTAGCTCCGGAACGGTGCTCAGGGCTCGAAGGTACGCCTCCCGGGCTTCTCGCAGGGCCCCCCGATCCAGGGCCTGCCGCGCCTGGACTACCGCCCGCTGGGCTATCGAAAGAAGTTCCACCTGTTTTAACAGGTCCTCCTGGGTACCGCTCGTTTTTTCAATCTGGGATCGGATAAAGGTACCGATGGTTTCCATGGCAAAAAGATCCATTTCCCGTCGTCGCTGAAAATCGGGGAGGCGAAGTATCTGTTCGTTGTTATTCAGATAGGCAATACAACGGGAAACCTGGGAAAGGGCTTCCTCATAGCGGCCCTGCTGGTAGGCCTGCTGGATAGTTTGATAAAAGCCACTTATCTGGGCTTCCACGGAAACCCGTAAGCGCTGCTGTTCTTCCAGCCGGGCCAGTTCTGCGCGGGCCTGTTCAAGGCGGGCCTCCCCTGTGGTAATCTGGGCGGTTATAGCGGCGAGTTCCCGATTCTTTTCTTCCAGATTGGCCCGTAATTGTTGTTCCCGTTGGGCCGATTCTTCCTGAATTCTTTGCCGTTCCGCCTGTAGGGTCTGGATATTTCGGAGGTATTCTGTTCTCAGTTGATTATACGTGGCCTCCGCCTCTGCCTTTTCCCGGGCTAATTGTTGCCTAAACTGTTCGAGTTGTTTTGCATAGTAGGCCTGCCGTTCGGCTTCAAACTTTTTAAGCCGTTCTGCGATAATCGCTTCTGCCAGCCCCTGGGCTTCGAGGCGGATCCGTTCGGCCGCTACCTCTTCCTGAATTTTCCTTCGAATCTCCTCTTCTTTTGCTTTCAGTCGTTCATCGAAGGAAGCCATCATCTTTCGATTTTCTTCTTCCAGGCGACCCAGTTGATTTTGAATTTGGGCAATTTCTTGGGCTTTCTGGAGGAGCTTTTGTTCGGCCTCCTGTTTTATTTGTTGAATCAGTTTCCCTTCGGCGGTATAGATCTGGGCGCGATAGCTGGTCTGTTGGATATCCTCTTGAGAAAAGAACCGAGCAAGGGTCCACAGCAGAAGGATCGTTCCCCCCAACAGGAAAAGGTTGATCACCAGGGGAAACAGGATACCCCGTTTTTGGGGCTTAAAGGGGATGATGTTCTTTGATTCAAGGCCCTCTCGCCGCGTAAGAGCTTCGATTTGGGCTCTGATTTCCCGCTGATCCTCGGGGGAGATCCCTGCCACAAGGGACTCTTCTGTTATTTTATCCTGAGCACGTTCTAACAATCCCTTTGCCAATTCCTTCCTCCTATATGGTATATTATACCGTTTCAACTCGACAATTTTCCAATTCTCGTAATCGGCGTTCTTCTATTTTTATATAAAGGTTTTTTTCCTGGGTTGGTATCACAAGTCCTGTTTTCCCATCCTTTGCCCGGCGTAAATACTTTACCGCCGTGTAGTAGAGATCCGCCGCTCCCGTATTTCGGGCCTTGGAATAAAATACCGCCAGATTCCCCGCATCAAGAAGGATGTCCAGGGGAACGGTCTTGTTTTTTTGAGCCTTGATAAATACATAGCCCCCGGGGACATCCCGGGTATGAAGCCAGAGATCGGCCCCCTTAACATGATGACGGAGTAGTTCATCGTTTTCCCTGGCATCCCGTCCCACGATAATGGTCCAGCCCTGTTTCACAAAGGTAAGGCCGGGCCGTTTTTTATCGGTTCCCTGTTGCGAACTTCCCCGCAACGTTCTGAGCTTGTGATAGAGACGGAAAGGGTTGGTTTCTTGCAACACCTTTTCCATTTCTTGCCGGAGTCGGTCTTCCCGTTCCCTGAATATCTTGAGTTCCTCTTCTAGTTCGGTAAGGCCCTGCTTCGCCTTGCGGTACTGCTGGTACCAGGCTTCGGCATTGGCCACGGCGTTCTTCTGGGGGTCAAGGCGGATCCGTACCGGTTCGTCGGTATAGAAATTGATAGTTTCAAGCCATTCCTGTCCCTTCTGGATAGATGCCACCTGAGCCATGATGAGGTCCCCATACTGTTTCCACTGTTCCGCATGTTGATAAGAGGCCTGTTTCTGTTCAAGATTTTCGATGGTGGCCGCAAGACGGTTTAAGCGCCCTTCGTAAAAACGACGGAGTTCTTCTTTAAGACGTTCTAGCGAAAGGGCTCCCCCTTCGGTGGCATAGTAATCATCCAGTTTCTGGTTAAAGGAGCCTTCCCCCCGCAACTCTCGAACCTCATAGGTTCGACGGGCCATAGGGGCCGTCGGATTACTTGTGCCCGGAGTCTCCGTAGTGGGTTCTCCCGGTCCTCCTTCCTTGCTTTCTGGTCGATAGGTTCCCCCACTTATTTCCCCCCGTTTGGGAAGGCGCCGCATGGCATCAAGGATTGTTCCGGTCTCATCGGTAAGAATCACGTTGGCCGCATTGGACCAGAGCCGACAATAGAGGAAATAGCGGTGTTCCCCCCGGCGTATCGAAAACCGAACAATCCGGTCCTCTCCCAACTGGCACGCCTCCTGGATCCAGCCGTTCAGAATACGGGCCTTAAGGAATTCGGTAAACCGCAGGGGTTTTTCCGGTTTTGGGATGCTTCGACTCGTTTCGTGGATACGGCAGGCTCCCGGCGTAAGGGCAATGAGGAGGGTCCGGGCTTTTCCTCCCTTGTAGAGGTTCAGGGTAAGAATATCAAAGGCGCTCTGTATAATGCCTTGAATTTGGGAACCCGGGAGATCCAGTTCTTCCAGAACCAGGTTGATTTCTTTCCAGTTGAGGGACATGACCGCATTTTAGCATAAAGCGGGGAAAATAACTATTGAGAGAAACAAAGGCAGGATCGGTGTTTTTTCTTTTTATCAGCCCTTATTCAGCCTTATAAAGGAGAAGGGACTAGTAGGAAAGCTAGAACGACCCGTGTAAAAGGGGGTGCTATTTTCCCTTCCGTCTCTGGGGAGATTTTCCTGGACCCTCTGGTTCTGGAGGTATGCCGATCAATATTAGGGGGTTTGTCATGGCGAATACTTCTTTGAGGGCAACCAGTTTATCCACCAGGCACACCAGGAGACTTTCTTTGTAAAGGGGTGGCCAGGGAGTAAGGGGAAACATGTGTTTTTCGATGCAATCTATTTCCCGGGATGAAAGGGGCCCAAAATCGGCTTCCGCATTTTCCCGGGCTTCCCGGGGATGGTGAAAACCGTGGAGCTTGCCATTGCGGGGCCGCGCAATTCGCCAGTCGTAAAAGAAATAGTCATGCAAGAGGGCCCCCCGGACAAGTTCTGCCAGGTGTTTTCGAAAACCTAAGAGTCGGGCAATCACGAAACACCAAAAGGCCACGGTCACCACGTGGTCAGCAATGGAACCATCGTGGTGCGCAATGGTTCTGAGGCGATGAAAAGAGCCCTGCAACACTATGGGGGCTGCCAGGCTATAAAAGAGGGGATGCTTATACAAATACCGATCCGCCTTTGAGAAAAAAGACATCGACGAAATAGCTTTCATGGCTTTCCTTATTATAAAAATATACGTTATTTACGCGGCGGCGGACAATAGTATAGGATGGGACTATGCGTCTTTTTGCTCCGTTCGTTATTACCAGTTGTGCGGTGGCCCTTCTTGCCTGTTCCCCTACCTCTTCTGGGTCGGTACCGGCGAGGATTTTCCCCGGCCACGCGCCCGTACATCAGAACAAAGCTTTTTCTCAGAGTCCGCAGGGGGAATCCTTTACAAAGGGAGGTTCCTCCGAAAGGGATGCTGTTCAGCAAGAAACAGACAGGCCATTCCAGAACTTAAAAGCCCTGGTGGAAGCCCTCCCTGATGAGGTCCTCGCGGCCCAGGTGCTCCTCTCGGGGGTGGATGGGAAGGGGCGGCCTTCAGCTGCCATGGAGGCCCTGTTACGGGAAATTCCCGTGGGTGGGGTCATGTTGTTCCGCTATAACATCAGTTCCACCGCTTCTGGCCTGGCTCAGTATACCGCCACCCTGCGGGAGTTACTCCGGCGCAGGTATGAAATATCCATCCCCCGAGAGAAAAATAACCGGGAGATCGCCATTCTTTTCCCTTTTATAGCGATTGATCACGAGGGGGGCTCGGTGGATCGCCTATACCCTCTTACAAGTTTTTTCCCCGCTCCCGGCCGGTACGCCATTGAGCAGGGCCTATTCCCGGGAAGGCCGCCCCTTTCCGCCGATGCGGTGCAACGGAGCCTGGATGCGGTAGCATCGGCGGCCTACAAGGCCGGGAAGGACCTTGCATCCCTGGGATTTACCCTGAATCTGGCTCCCCTGGCCGAACCGCTCACTGCCGAAAACGCCCCCTTTGTGGGGGATCGCAGTTTTGGTTCGGATCCCGCCTATGTGGCTGCCGCTGCGGCGGCCTTTGTCGGGGGAATGGATAGGGCGGGAATCGCCACGGTGGCAAAGCATTTTCCCCACAGCTCAGCGGTGGACCCCCACCGGGACGTGGCAATTCTGGATACATCCCTGGAGGAGCTTTCCCTCTGGATGCTCCCCTTCCAGCGGCTTGCGGTCATGGAAGGGGGGCCTTCCGCCATCATGGTTTCCCATAGTATGATTACACCCCTGGATGCCCATCGTCCCGCAAGCCTTTCTTCAACCGTGATTCAGCGATGGCTTAGGGAAACGCTGGGCTATCAGGGAATAGCCATGGCCGATGACTTTGCCATGGGGGCCATTGCAAAAACGGGAAAGCCCCCTGAAACAGCGGTGGTAGAGGCCCTCGCGGCGGGTATCGATATGGTGATGGTCTGGCCCCCCGATCTAAGGCGGGTGCATCGGGCGATCCTTAGGGCTTTAAAAAATGGCCAGCTTGCCCGTTCTCGGCTGGAGGATGCGGTACAGCGTATTTTGAGGCAGAAGGCCCGCTATGGGCTTCTGCGGGAGGATATGGTGACTTCCTCTGAAGGAGTCCCACGGAAAGAGCATTGAACAGAGGGAATACCCTCGTTTTTAGGAGTAAAAGAGACGAGCATGACCGACTTTTTGGAAGATTCCCGGGTCCTGTACACTCACCCTAAGGTTGTGGTGGTGAATAAGCGGGTTGGAGAGGCCGTGGAAGGCGCCCGTCCCGGCATGGTGGATCTGGCGATGTTGCTGCGGAATTGGTTACACACTCAAAGGGAAACTCTCCCTGTTTCTGGGGATCCCTTCCCGGTACATCGCCTTGATGTGCCGGTTTCGGGGGCCGTGCTTTTTGGCATTAGCCGAGAAGGAATAGCCAGGTATTCTTCTTTTTTTGCAAAGGGCCTCGTGAAAAAGATATACTGGGCGGTGGTAGAAAAGCCTTCCCATCCTATCCCAGAAGAGGCGCTCCTGATCCATCGCCTTGAGTGGAATCGAAAAGCCAATAAGGTTTATGCCTTTCCGGTGGATGCTTCGGTGGCGGATCCAAGGGTAGGGCGCCTCCAGTACCGTATCGTAGGTTCAGGGGATCGGTACCTTTTTCTGGAAATAGAACTTCTTACCGGGAAACACCATCAGATTCGCGCCCAGCTTGCCGCAGCGGGTCTTCCCGTTAAGGGGGACATAAAATATGGGGCCCGCCGCAGTGAAACGGGAGGAGGCATCCGGCTTCATAGCCGGCTTCTCGCCTTCCCAGACCCGGAAGTAGTGTTTTCTCAGGGCACCCAAACTTCACCGGGGCATTCCTTATCTCAGGGACCTTTCCCAATGCATCTTTCCGGACTGCCCCGTCGGGAGATCGTAGCCCCCCTTCTTACGCAGGATTCTCTGTGGGAAGCTTTTCTTTCGAAGGTCTCGTGAGGAAAGATTCCTCTGTTTTTTCCCATCGATACACAATATCCCCCTCCCGTATTTTTACGGGACAGGGAAGGGTGCAGCGGGTCCCCTTCGGAGCTCGGCGTACCACCTCGTCTTCTATCCGTAGTTCCTGTACGGGCAGTTCGATAAGCCCCGTGGTTTTTCCGGTGATAAGGAGTTCCTCTCCTACCGAGAGATCCCCCGCTTGTAACAGGATTTCTGCCACCTGGGCCCGATCAAAATAATTCACCACCTTTCCGAGGTGTATTTTCCGTCGGCTAGCCTTAGAGCCGTACGAATCGGACCATTCCCCCATGGTTTTCCCGAGGTAATGGCCTTCCCAGAACCCCCGGTTGAATACCCGGGCTAACCGTTCATTCCAGATCTTAATCTTATCAGCGGTAAAGGTTCCCTCTTCAATAGCATCCAGGGCTTCCCGATAGCAGGAAGTGGTGGTGGCCACATATTCTGGAGAACGGGACCGTCCTTCAATCTTAAAGACTTCGATGCCTGCGGCAACCAATTGGTCAAGAATATCAATGGTTTTAAGGTCCCGGGAAGAAAGGAGATACCCCTCTGCCACTTCAATTTCGTTGCCGTTTACCGTGTCGATAAGACGATAGCTGCGGCGACAACTGTGGAGACAGGCCCCCCGATTAGCGGAGCTTCCCATCATATGGAGGCTCAGGTAACACTTACCCGAATAGGCCATGCAGAGGGCCCCATGGACAAAGGCCTCAAGGCGAAGGGGTCGCTGAGAAGGACCCTGAAGGTTTTCTTCCTGGATAAACTGCGCAATGCGGCGAATCTGGGGGAGGGACAATTCCCGGGCCAGAACAATCACCTCTGCGAAGGAGCTATAGAACCGGAGGGCCTCCCGATTGGTGATATTCGCCTGGGTCGAAAGATGTACGGGAACTCCATAGCGCCGGGCAATCTGGAGTACCGCCATATCATGGGCGATGATCCCATCAAATTGAAGGTGGGCCAGGTCTGCTACCAGAGACTCAATATCCTCTAGTTCCTCATCAAAGACTACCGCATTTAGGGTACAGTAGGCCCGTACTTTTTTGTGGGCACAGCGGGTGCGAATTTCTTCGAGATCGGCCTGCGTAAAGCCTTTACTCGAAAGGGAACGCATATCGTAGGCCCCAATGCCAAAGTAAATGCTATTTGCCCCTGCCTGGATGGCTGCTTCTAGGGTTTCAAAGGAACCGGCCGGTGACAGGAGTTCTAAATGGCGACCCATTCTGTGTTTTGTGTTCCTCCGTGATAGAAAAGATTTGTTTTGGGGGATGAAAAATAGCCTTGATGATTTTTCGATGCTCCCGATCCCTCTGCAAAGGTTATTTCCCGAGGAGGAGTTTTGGGCTTCCCGGCTTTTACATCTCCCAATCCTTAGGAATTAGGGACTGCAACTGTCTTGTTGGAGGTGGCGGGAGTCGAACCCGCGTCCTGGCATGCGAACCGTAAACCTCTACAGGTTTAGCCGTGGATTCGTATTGTCGGGAAAGGCTTGGCTTCACGGCAGGCGGCCTTTCCGTATCCCAGAATTGTCTCGTTCCTTCCCGTCCGGGCCCGGGAAGAAACCAGCCCTGTTTGCGACGGAATAACAGCCCCTCAGGGCGGCGGAACTGTTTTCCGGCTATGGCTGTTTACGCAGCCAGAGCTAAACTGTCGTTGTCGGCAGTTATAGTTGTGCCGAATGTTAGGAGGTCGGCGCTCCACCTGCAGCCTACGCCCCGAATCATGCCAGTCGAAACCGGTACACCCCCGATGTGTGCTTTCTTTAAACAACCGGTATAAAAGATACGATAATTAAAGAGATGCGTCAACCAAGTGGTTTTTCGCCGGTGGCCTTTTAAACCACCAGAAGCTTTTTAAAGGGGGAAAAGAGGAATACGGCCTGGTCAGGGGGATCAAAAAGATTTTTCCCTGTTGACCTCTTTGGTTCTTAGGGGTACTCTTAAAAAATATGGAAGCCTGTGTGGATACCTGGGATGTTATAAAAACCGAATGGACCTCTTTCGCATTATCTAAGGAAGAAGAGGATCTTCTCTTTCAGGTAGTTGATACTCTCCGACAACGAGATCCGGAAGAGGCTGACCTTGTCCTCCGTCGTTTTGATGATCTTCGGGAATATGGTAAGGCTATTACTCGCTTCCCTTCGGTAACCCTCTCTCAGGTAATTCAAGGGAAGGAGCGGAATGAACAAACCCTGGTTTCTTCCCTGTGTCACATTTCCCATCGTACCGGTTTTTTACATACCCCCACGCGGGTGGTTGCCTCGAGGAGCTTCCTGGTGGCAAAAAGCCATGCCTTTTCTCTCCTGGCCCTTGTGTGTAGCGATAATCCTTCCCTCCAAAGGGAAATTCGCCATGTCATATTTTCTACCGCCTGTGCCCTTATGGCAGAGGATGTATATCTTTCCTGTTTAGAGGATCCCGATTTCCCGGTAGAGGTAAAGGAAGAACTCGCGGCGGACCTGGTGCATCTCTGGGATCGGGGCATAGATCCCCGGGCTTCTCAGCATGTGCCTGCCCTGGAGGCCCTATGGTTTGTGCGGAACGAAAATTGCCCTTCCTTTGGAACCATGGATGGTTCCAGTGAATTGTTCCGTCTTTCCCTTGAGTTAGGATCCGATTGGCAAGACTTTTTGCTCCATAACCTGGCCGATAGTCAGGTGCAATCTGCCCTGGAAGAATTTGTCTTTGGTCTTTCCTTTGAAGAAATAGAAGAAATTCGGAGCATCCTCGCTCATCGGGGTATTCTTGCCATCAATACGGAAGAGCTCCGTGTCTTTTTAGGCAAAAGGAACTCCTATTCGGAGATTATCCCCGAGGATCCCCGTTCCCTGTACGATTTTTATGTGGAGCGAAAAGAGGCGGCCCGTTTCCGATGTAGGTCGAAACAAGCGGGTCCCTGGAAAACTATAGAAGAAATGTACCTGATCTATCGATTTTCAAAATAAAAGGCCCACTTGAAGAATTGCCCTCTTTTTACGTATGCCCTCTATGGCGCCTATGGTGGTGTTTCTCCTAGGGGTGCTGAGAGGCGTCTGGCTCTTTAAAGCGTAGATAACCTATTTTCTTGAAAAGAGCCCGTTTATCTGATAGAAATCGGGGGACGTTTTACCTGAACCCCCCGTTCATCAATTCCTGCCTCCCGCGGGTCTGTTTCAGATAGATGGGGAACATCGTTTTCCTCCAGCGTGCTGGATCCCTGGGTAATTTTGAATACCTGAAGGGCTCGTTCGAGTTCTTCTGCCCCTTCGCGGCTCTGGATACTCAGGGCTTCCACATGGCTCATGCTTTCTAGAATTTCCCGGGAACCTACTTCGATTTCGCTGATACCCCGCAGGGTTTCCTGGGAAATCATCTGGATATTCTCCATTGCATCCTGAATAGCCTGGTGCTGCTGGTACATCCGGGCAGTTCCCTCCCGGTATCCCTGGGTCGTTCGTATTGAATCCTGAATGGCCTCTCCAATAGAACGGGCTTCTTGACTCGTGCTGGCGGCGGTTTGGGAAATGCTCTTGAGTTGGTTTACAAATTCGCTCGCGTCCTTACTCAGGGTATCCAGGAAACTGGCTGAACTCGTACTGAGGGTAAGGGCTTCGTTAATCTTAGTGGTGATGGCGGTGAGGGCCTGTTCTATCCGCTGGGCGTTTTCCTGAGTGGATTCGGCGAGCTTGCGAATTTCTTCCGCTACTACCGCAAAGCCCGCTCCGGCTTCACCGGCATGGGCGCTTTCTATGGCCGCATTCATCGAAAGAATGTTGGTCTGCTCTGAAATTTGGTCGATCAGGGTGATAATTTCCGCAATGTTCTGCACATCCCGATACACCGATTTAATGGTATCGTTGGTGTTTTGAACTTTTTCGCTCCCTTCTACCACCAATTGTCGCAGGCCTTCAGCCCCCTCTGCCTGTCGGTTCAGGTTTTCTGAAACTTCCTGTACCGCCCGCAATGCCCGATTCAAATTTTCTCCCGCTTCTTGCATACTGGTGGTCTGACTTACGGTTTCATCTTTAAATCGTTCCAGGTAGGTACCGATATCTTCCAATGCGCTCGATGCCTGTTGAATGGCAGAATCGAGCAACTCAAATTGATTTTTTATGCTTTCAATGTTTTTGTTTATTTGGTTAAGGGCGGCGGCAGTCTCGGTAGTCCCCGCCGAAAGGCTTTCCTTTAGTGCGGTTACCCGCCGTGCGGATTGTTGAATGGAAATAAAGAGTCGATTGATAGATTGAATCACCCCCGTAAGATGGCTTGCAATCTGACCGATTTCATCTTTCCCCAGGGTGGGAGGAAGGCGGGTAAAATCACGATCCGCCAGGGCTCGTAAGTGTTCTTCGATAATCTGGGTCCTACGGGCAATGCGCCGCGAAAAAACAATGGTATACAAAAGGGAAAGCCCAATAACCAGGAAGAAGATGGCAAGGCTCCCAATAATGGCCCGTTGAATTTGTCGCGCCACACTGTTTTCTATGGTTTGTTCGAGGGTTTTGAGCAGTCTATTGAACCCATCGTTTGCGAGGGCCACACTGTAAAGGGCGCGGCGCAGGTTATCATAGTAGTAATAACTTGAAAAATCGATCTCGTTAGACCGAAACAACCGCTCCATTTCTCCCTGAATCCCATCGGTTCCTGCTTTGGCAATAGATGGGTATTTTTCTACCGTATATTTTTTAAAATCCTCCAGGGCGATATTTATTTTATTGATGTTAGTTTTGGTAAACTCCCAGAGACTCAGGGTGTTTTCTATTTGTCTTTGCGCTTCTTCTCCAAGTTTTGTAAGGGCCGGCTCCTGGCTCAAGGCAATGAGGTTATTCTCAAATGTGCTTATTCTTTCTGCAAAACGCTGTTCCTGAACCTCGAGGGGCTCATTGGTGGTGATAAACTGATAGGATCCCATGAGTACCTGGGTCCAGCTATAAATGAGATGAGTTGTATCCCGGGCGATCTTATTGTAATGAAGAATTTGAAAGGTTTCAAAACCAATGTAGGTTATCACGAGTCCTAGGGCAAGAATAATCACCCCAATTCCACTCAAGAGTTTTCCAAAAATACGCACGCCCTTTTCCCTCTTACCTCGATAATTTTTACGGCCCACATCTATTTCTTGGTATCCCCTTATTGATTATCGTATTTTTCGGTTTCTTCGTTAAAGTAGTCAAGTTTAATCCCCGCCTGGGCGAACATGGCCTCCGAATCTTTGGCATCGTGGTACCGTTTCTGACACACCACCCGTTTAATGCCACAATTGATAATCAGCATGGCGCAGGTCCGACAGGGGGTCATCTTACAGTACAGGGTTGCCCCATCGATGGCGATCCCCCGTTTTGCGGCTTGACAAATAGCGTTCTGTTCCGCATGAACGGTCCGTACACAGTGGGTGGTTACCGTTCCATCTTCGTGAACGAGTTTTTTTAGTTGATGCCCCACATCATCACAGTGGGGTAGCCCCGCCGGGGCTCCCACGTACCCCGTAACCAGAATCTGGTTATCCTTTGCAATGACACAGCCCGAGCGGCCCCTATCACAGGTGGCTCGCTTTGCAATGGCGTTGCATACTTCCATAAAGTATTCATCCCAAGTGGGACGCACGTAGGGTTTATCTGCCATGGATGTTCCTCAAAAATTGCCCTCCCTCTATTAACGGCGGGAGTGGAATGTTAAGCGCTATTGTACCATGATTCTACAAAAATGTAAGTATCTAAGTATCTTGACGGATAAAATGTTTTTATATTAAAAATATTTTACGTATGAAAGATTTAACCCGTGGTAATGTCCCTCTTCAATTGGTACTTTTTTCCCTTCCCATGTTGTTAGGAAATGTGTTTCAACAATTCTATAACATGGTAGATAGCTGGGTAGTGGGCCAGTTTGTTGGTACGATTGCCCTTGCGGCGGTGGGGACCTCCTTTCCTATCCTGTTTTTAATGGTCGCCCTCGTAATGGGGTTTGGAATGGGGGCCAATGTGCTTATTGCCCAATACTACGGTGCCAAAGATTTTGCAAAGGTTCGCGCCGTTATTGAAACCACCTATCTGGTCCTTTTCTGGATGAGCCTGGTGCTGACGGTGCTGGGACTTGCAGCGGCCCGGCCGATTTTGCTCCTTTTGCGGGTTCCCGCCGAAGTTCAAGAGTCAGCGCTTTTGTATCTTCGCATAATTTTTGGGGGACTCTTTTTTACCTTTGCTTACAATGGGGTCGCCGCCATTCTGCGAGGCCTCGGGGATTCCATGACTCCCCTGTATATGCTTATCGCTTCTACGCTCATTAATGTGGCGTTGGATCTTTTTTCGGTGCTGGTCCTCCGTATGGGGGTCGCGGGGGTGGCCCTAGCAACGGTGATTGCCCAGGCGATTTCGGTGGCAGGTTCCTTGTGGTATCTTAACCGAAACCATGAACTGTTGGCCACGGATTTTAGGCATCTTTCATTTGATAAGGAAATTTTCCTGCTAAGCCTTAAGATTGGGCTTCCCTCCGGAATCCAGCAGGCCCTGGTGGCGATGGGAATGATGTTCATGTCGGCGGTGGTCAACAGTTTTGGCCCGGTGGTTATGGCCGGTTTTGCGGCCGCAAGCCGGATCGATTCTTTTATAGGAATGCCGGCGATGAATATCAGTATGGCCCTTTCCACCTTTACGGGACAGAACCTAGGGGCGGGGAAAAGCCAGCGGGTCCACGAAGGGTACCGGGTGGCCCTGGGAATTGCCGAGGGCATTACGGTAGTGTTATCGGCAATCCTGCTGTGGTATGCGGAACCCCTGGTTGGCCTTTTTACGACCGATGGAGCAGTGATTGCTACTGGCGCCCAGTATCTGCGTATTATTGCGCCCTTTTACCTCGTATTTACGTTGATGTTTATCACCAACGGCGTGATTCGGGGTTCCGGCGAGGCAATGGTCCCCATGGTTTCAACCCTCTGCGCTATGTGGCTTGTGCGGGTCCCCGCGGCGGTTCTTTTTTCAACAGTATGGAAGGTAGTTGGCATCTGGTGGGCCATGCCCACTGGGTGGTTTGTGGGGGCTACGATTGCCCTGGTATACTATTTTTCCGGGAAATGGAAACAAAAAGTGGTGGTTCATCCCTCGCTGCGTGAGGAAGCCGTAGAGCCAGAGGTTGCTTCATAGAGGGGGCTTCCTATGGATGAGAAGGTGCTCCGGCTTGCTCAGGAGGTAATCGCCCTTTTTGTGGAGTTTAAAAAATTCTTTCGGGAATGTATGACCACCGGGGAAGAACTCCTTTCTCCTGAACGGTTTCAGTGTTTACTGCACCTTTCTCGGCTGGATGAGGCGGGCTTAACAGCCCTGAGCGAGATGCTCCATGTTTCTTCCTCGGCCCTCTGTATCATGCTGGGGGGCCTCGAGAAAGAGGGCCTTGTTGAACGAGAACGAAGCCCCAATGACCGTCGGGAGGTGCGGTATCGCATTACCCCCCGGGGAAGAGCGATGGTAGAAACCGAAAAGGAACGGCGAAGCCTTCTTCTTGCCCGGTACCTCTCCTCTTTTTCAGAGGCCGAACAGGAACAGCTTAAGAAGCTTGTGGAAGGGTTATCTCTTTTTTTAAAGAAGATGGGCCGTGAAGGAAAAGGGGGCCCCTTTTCTTCTTGATTCCTTTAGAGGCTTTTGTCTCTGTTGGTCTCCAATGAAAAAGGGCCGCCCGTAAGGGGGCTTTGATGGAGCGGGCTTTTTCAAAGCGGGATTTATGTCTTCTGGGAATTTTTTATCTTTTCTAGGAGCATCTCCGTGTAATAACGATTTTCTATCTGGTCCCGGGGGATACCGATTTTTTCAAGACAGTTATAGAGTGCTTCCTGGGCTTCCTGGATGGAATGATCTTGATGGGAGGGCAGATTTTTTTCGTCTTCCAATAGAATTTCTAGCTCTACAAAGGTTCCCAAGCCTTTGATCTGACATAATTCTATGGTGATGTGGTCCCACTGCCAGGCCTGTCCCTGTTTATGTTTTCGAATCCAGACGGTAAACCCCAGGGCTTCCAGAAGCCGTTCAAAAGCCTGTTGATCGGAGACAGAAAATTCCACTTCCTGGTTTACTTCGGTTCCCTGGCGTACTTCTTTTTGCTTAAAGGTCACATAACAGACTGAACCATCCCGGCGAATCCGAATACCCGACCCCAGCATGGGATGTCGTGGCCTTTCTGTCGTACTCGATGTTTCCTCCACAACATTTGCTGGAAGCCAATAGCTATCCTCTTTTTCAAAATTCCGAAGATATGAAGCAAACCCTTCAATGTTTTTTCGAGTTTTTTCTACGTCTTTTACCCATGCTTTCACTTCTACTTCGGTAGCCATAGCATGCTCCTATAAAAAGTCAACCGGGAAGTTGTCGATGTACTTCCCCTCAGACCGACCACATCGGCCTGGAAAAACCTCTTATAGCGTCGGTCCCCTAGTTTTTACCAATCCGGTGGTCCATTGGTAGGGTAGATCCCGGCCATATCCCTTGTCTTTCCTTATTCAGGAATACCATATTTGTTCCGATACTGAAAAGGCATGAATAAGCGAATTTCTCTGGTGCTCCTGGTGTGGATGGTTCTCGTATATGCGGGAACTACCCAGGAACAGATTCACGTAGTTCAAAAAGGGGAAACCCTCTATAGTATTGGGCGCACCTACGGAATAAAACCCGAAGAAATCGCCCGATTCAATGGAATTTCTCTGAATAGCCCCATAAAGATAGGTCAGAAACTTCGAATTCCTTCTGGAAATGGTGTTTCTTCTCTTTCAGGTTCAGGGAATACCAGAGAAGAAAAACAGAAAACCATCTCCTATCGGGTAGAACGGGGGGACACCCTCTATAGTCTTGCCCGACGTCATAATACCACCGTAGATGCCATCCGAAGACTGAATAATATGTCCCCCCAGACAATCCTCCGGGAAGGCATGGTGCTTCTTTTGCCTGCTCCTCCTGAAGGGGAGGGATCCGCTCCAATAAGCTCAAATTCCACGTCTGTCTCTGGAGGAGGTTCCGTTTCTGGTGGAAAAGAAGATCCGTCTTCTACCGGCCCATCCGATTCGGGAAAAGGAGCAAATCCTACTCTCGGGCGCTCTCAACAAAATAATCCCGTTCTTCGGTGGCCTATCCAGGCCAAATCCATAAGTACCATGACAGGAAAACTCCAGGGGGTAATACTTACCGGTGAGATATCAGAAAGCGTTAAAAGTCTTTCCCCGGGTATCGTTGTTTCGGCTGGCCCCTATCGTGGTTTTGGACGGGTTGCCATTGTCCAGGCCCCCGAGGGGTATCTGTACGTGTATGGGGGCTGTGCATCCCTCTCGGTTACAGAGGGAGAACGGGTTATTCCTGGAACGGAACTCGGAAAACTGGGTGTGGATTCTATAAGTAAAAAACCCCAATTATTCTTCATGGTATATCGCAATAATGTGGCTATCGATCCGGAGAAGGCTCCCCGCTATTAACGGTTTGATTATCTTCTTTTAAAGAATTATACTCTTTTTTATGGACCACGAACAGCTTGCCGTAAGTATCACAGAAAACATACATCAGGTAGTGATGGACTCAGAGCAGGTCTTTCTTTCTTTAGGAGAAAGGGCTCCTATTTTTGTTAAAGAAATGGAGAACAGTCTTGCCACAGTCCGGCATTCCCTGGAACGTATTTGTAATGGAGAAAGCTTCGAAAAGGCAATACAGACCCTTTTTAACAAAGTTAAAAATATCTATACCATCGCGGGAGAGGATTTTAAAAAGGTAAATGCGAAAAGTGTAGCCCTCTATCAACAACTCCAGATGGCGGTGAATCAACTTACGGATTTAGGGAAAAAAATAGAAAACATCAAATATGATGCGGATGAAATGGAACTGGTTTCAATTAATGCCCTGACTGGTGCTATAAAATCTGGTGTGGCAGGCAAGGGTTTTGCGGTGATCACCGATGAATTACGCCGAATTACCGATCAGACCCTGGAAACGACCCGGCACATTATGCAAGAATCGGCCACCATTTTACAGCACCTTTCGGTATATAATCAAAAACTGCAAGACCTGGATCGCTTCCAGGCAGAACTCTTTTCGGGATTAGATCAAAAAATAGAAGGGCTTTTTTTTTCTCTCCGGGAACCAATTCTTGCTATCTCCGAAAAGATGAAAACCCTGATTGAAAAGGCCGAGAAAATCCGGGGACCCGTTCTTGCTACCATGGAAACGGTGCAAGAACAGGATATCCTTCGTCAGTCTCTAGAACATGTGTTACTCTTAATGCAGGAATATATTCAGATCTCCCAGACGAATGAATTTGAAGAGGCGGATCTCCAGGTTTTTCAGGGACAGTGTCTTTCTATTGCTCTTTCGATTGTAGAGGATGTAGAACATCGTATTTCTCGCTGTGTTGAAGTATTCAGGAGAAGCAGAGAATCAATAGAAGGAATTTTACAAATAGGGGAAAAGATTCGTTCTGAAATTGTACGGCAGGATCTAAGCCAGGGAGAACAAGGAGGAGTAATAAGAAACTTAAAAGAGATTTATATCCTTATTGAAAAATTAGGTACCCAGTTAGAACAATTTATTCGTGAACGACAACAACTGGTTTCTATGGGGGGGCAAATAACGTTTCGTCTTTCTACCCTGTTAACCTATTTTAAAAAACAGGATCGGCTCGTGCAACGTCTTAAGACTGTTGATATGGCGGCCCGGATTGAAATCGCAAAATATCCTGTTTTGCGTTCTATAAAAAATACTATTATGTCTATGAGTGAGCTTATAGAAACAATAGGTCGCGATCTTTTTGATGCCCACGAAAGCATACATGCCTTTACTCAAACGACTAACCAGGAAATAACGGTCTTTTTTCAGAATTTTGAAGAGGAATCGAAACTCTTGTGGAGTGCCAAGGCACAATTAGAGAATTTATACCATGAGCTTGAAAGTTTCTCTGATAATCTTATGGAAGGGGTTCGACATTTCTCGCTGTTTTCTTCTGAATTCCTTGCGATAGTTCAAAATCAAAAAAAGGATTTCGAAAATCTCTCATTGCTAGAAAAAAATGTGCAGAACTTAAAACACTACCTTACTTCACTTATAGAAGAATCGAAACACTCCCGTTTGACGAAGGAATCAGAGGCAGAGGAAATGCAGGAACTCCATTCTCAGCGACTTCGGGAAATAATAGAAAGGTTTACTATTTTTGCCCATAAACAGGTGGCCCATGAACTTGTCGGAACGGAGACTGCCCTACTGAACGAAGAAGATACGGTGAGTGTGGAAGAAGGGTCGATTACCTTTTTTGAATGAATAAAAATTGATATGTCAAAAAGTGTATTATTTGTTCTGTGACCACATAATAAAATTAAAAATGGTGTGGTAGATCCATTGACGGATCATAGATAGTTTGTTCAAAAAGATCAGAAAAAAGTTTGTGGGGGGAGGCTAGGACGATACATGTATACCCATCAACTTCATGCCTTTCGTCAGCCGGTGGTGGTTATTAATCCGGGGGAATACCTGGTTTCAGAAGAGGATATTATTATTTCTACTGTTTTAGGGTCCTGTATCGCCGTAGTCCTTTATGATATAACCCTGGGACTGGGAGGCATGAACCATTTTATGCTTCCTGGCGCCTTTCGGCCCCATCCGATGCAGGGAGGAAGAGTAAACCCCCAGGACTTCCTTGAGGAAAGTGCCCGCTATGGGATGTACGCGATGGAAGTCCTTATCAATGAACTGTTAAAGCGGGGCGCGAATCGGAAAAAGATTCAGGCTAAGGTTTTTGGAGGGGCCTCTGTTATTCATCGGAATGATGAGGGTCGAAAAAACATTGCGGACACAAATATTGATTTTGTGTTTGAGTACCTTGAAACAGAACGAATTCCCCTTGTTTCGTTTGATGTAGGAGGGTCCCTGGCAAGAAAAATTTTCTTTTTTGTAAAAACCGGGAAGGTCCTTTTAAAGCGAATCAAAGGTCCTTCGGTTGCCATGATACAAGATCAAGAACTCTCGTATCGGAAAAACTTAAGTTCTCGGCCTCAGGAAGGGCCGATCCTGTTTTTTACCGACTCCGAGAAGGAAGATGCAGCTTCTGGGGCCGCAGCGGCGGAGAAAAAAACACAGCCTCCAGAAACCTAAAACCGTTACGGGCCCTGTTTTTCTTTTCACTGGGGAAAATAACCGCCTATAAAGTGAAAAAGACAATTCCCCCATTTCACGGTTCTACAAAAAGGGCCTCCGCCTCGGGAATCTGTACTTTTTTTAAGAGGAGCGTAATTTTTTCATTCAAGTCCCGCCTTGTTTTAAGGCTTACCTGGGTTTCCATGGCGAGGGAAGGAATAAGCACCACCGCCCGATTCTTCTGGATATCTAGAATAGTGCCTTCCCAGGAACTGTCGATTTTGTCTTTAAGGTACACCAGGGTCCAGTGCAGGCGACTTGCCCGTTCTGCCTGGGTAGCCGCCAGGGCTGCGGCCTCGCCGGCGGCAATCCGCTTAAGAATTTCCTCCCCTGACAAGGGCTCCTCTCCCCGAAGGACCCGTCGGATCTGCTGATGGCCCACGAGATCCGTGTATCGTCTGAGGGGACTGGTTACCTGGGTGTACAGGGAAAGGCCAAGTCCCTCATGGGTCCCTGGTTGGGTGGAAAGCCGGCGAGGCCGCATGCACCGCCTGAGCTGGTAAAAACCCGCCAAACCGGGAGAAATTTCAGCAGGCCGGTCTCCTATTTCCTGGGCAATAAAGGGAAAGGGAATTTGATTGCGAAGGGCCCAGCGGGCCACCGCTTCCCCGGCTATAAGCATACATTCGCGAACCATCAGGGCCGCCTGGGTTGGCGGTATCGGCTCAAACTGGATCTGCCGGTCCCGAACCGTAAGGTGTATTTCCGGAAACTCGATGGTCACCGCCCCCGAGGCTTCCCGGCGCTGGATGTTTTTTTGTGCAAAATCAAAAAGGGGCATAAGCTCGGGACTTTGCGAACGCATATCGGCCTGTTCATAGGTAAGCCGTTCGACCCGAACGAGGCTCGGATACAGTTGGGTATCTTCGATTTCTCCGCTCTCTGAAAGGGTTATCTGAATCGTTAAGGCGGGAGAGATAGGTTGTAGCCCCAGTCCATAGTACTGAACTGCCCGGGGATGGAGCATGGGAATGGTCCCTTCGGGAAGGTAGAGGGTTGTGCCCCGTTCTCGGGCTTCCTGGTCGCATGCGCTGTCGGGGGCGATGGTGCATGCGGGGTCGGCGATATGGACATACAGGATCCTGCCGTCCATGAACACCGCATCATCCGGATCATGGCTCCATGCATTGTCAATGGCAAAGGCAGGAAGGTGGGTAAGGTCTTTGCGGACCTCCGAGGAAGGGGGCGGCTCTGGCATAGAACGGGGTTCACTCAAAGAACACCCTGAACGGCTTGGATAGGGGTTTTCAAATTCGTCCCAGTAGCCCGAGGTAAGTAGAAGTTTATGGGCCACGATGGGATCTTCTTTTTTCCCCAGGTCTCGCAGGGTTTTACTCTTATCGGTTTTTCCGAGGGCAAGGGCCACCACATCCTGGATGAACCGTCCATCTTCGGGAAGTTTGAGTGTTCCCTGGGTAAGACGAGCAAGAAAAGCGGCCCGTTCCTGTTCTTCCTGTTCCCGCTCTTTCCGTTTGGTAATTTCCTGGTCTATGGCTTCTTTGCTTCGGGGGGTGATCGCCGTGGGTTCCCCTTCAAAGTACAGATGTTCCTGTACCTGAAGATAACTGGCCCATACCGTTGCGGCTGATACCTTACCATACAATAGTTCTGCTAGTTCCGAAAGGCTTACGGTCTCATTCTGGAGCAGTTCCCATGCTTCTTCCAGGCCTGTGATAAGGGAAGGTACCTTTTCCAACTCCGAAAGGGTTCCCACAGGTCCAGGGTAGAGAAAAATGATATCCTTTTCTCGGACCCGTACTTCTTCCTGATTAGGAAGCCGTATGCGGAGTCGTTCTCCCCCTTCTATGACGAGGGCTGGTTTGTTTTTGTATACCACCAGAGATTTAACGGGAATTTCTGCCATGGTGTAGTACTCTACCACAAAGCAGGGAGAAAAGAGTAGGGGGCTCTCGGTCAAAAGAATATGCAGAGATTATACAAAAACGGACGAAGTATTGCATAAAAATACAAATATTGGTACTATGGGCACACTTTTATGATGGAGGTCTTGGAAGTATGATTGTCATGAAGTTTGGCGGGAGTTCTGTGGCTAATGCCGACCGGATCCGTCATGTGGGCCGGATTGTTCAAGATGCGCTCCCCCGTAAGCCGGTAGTAGTGCTTTCCGCTATGGGAGACACTACTGATTACCTGTTAGAAGCGGCAGAAAAAGCCCTCGAGGGTACGGTTGCTTTCGATAGCATAAAAGACCTCCACATAAAAACCATGACCGACTTAGGTCTTCCTTCTTCGTTAAACCAGGAAATCCAGGGGCTCCTTAAAGATTTAGAAACCCTTCTTGTGGGGATTTCCCTTATCAAAGAAATAAGCCCCCGCACCAAGGATTACCTTGTGTCCTTTGGGGAACGCCTTTCGGTGCGGATCGGCGCTGCCTATTTTCGTTCTTTAGGCTTTGATGCCCGGGCCTTTGATGCCTGGGATGTGGGATTTGTCTCCGATTCTAATTATACTTCCGCAGAGGTGCGGAAAGATTGTTGGCCGGTGATTCAAGAACGGATCGGTTCCCTCGTTTCCCAGGGGGTAGTGCCGGTGGTGACAGGATTTATCGCGAAGGATCCCCAGGGGGCTATTACCACCCTGGGGCGGGGTGGTTCGGACCTTACCGCTACCATCATCGGGGCCGCATGTAAGGCCGAGGAGGTCCAGGTCTGGAAAGATGTGGATGGCATCCTTACCGCCGATCCCCGGCTCGTCCCCGATGCGGTACCGGTAGAAGCGGTGACCTATGAAGAGGCGGCGGAGCTTGCCTATTTTGGCGCCCAGGTTCTACACCCCCGATCGATGCAGCCCTGTAGCGCCGTAGGTATTCCCGTGCGGGTAAAAAACTCCTATAATCCTTCTGCAACGGGAACCCTCATTGTTTCAAAGTTAGAGAAAAGGGGGAGCCTTGTGCGGGCGATTACCACCAAGAAAAATGTAACCCTCGTCGATATCGTGTCGAGTCGTATGCTCGGCCAGTATGGCTTTTTAGCAGGGGTGTTCCAGTGCTTTGCGGATCATCGGCTTTCGGTGGATATGGTGGCCACTAGTGAGGTTTCTATCTCCTTAACCCTTGACGCACCCCACGATTTAGCCCATCTTAAGCGGGATCTCGAAAAAATAGCCAGTGTGGATATCAAAAAAAATAAGGCTATCGTGACCCTCATAGGCGATGTCCGACGTTCTTCGGCCATTCTTGAAAAGGCCTTTGGGGTATGTAACCAGGAGGGGGTTCAGGTACAGATGGTCTCCCAGGGGGCAAGCAAGGTAAACATAAGCTTTATTGTGGATAATGAGGAGGCCCCCCGGATTATTCAGGCCCTGCACCGGGAATTCTTTAAGGGAGGTGTGTGATGCGCATTGGCTTACTGGGCTATGGGAAAATGGGCCGCATGGTAGAAGCCGCGGCCCGGGAACGGGGCCACCAGGTCTTGCTGATTATCGATCCGGCGGTGCCGGTGGTTCCTAATCCGGCTGCGGGGTATCCGGTGCTCTGTAATTCGATTGCAGAGGCAGAAAGCGTGCTTAAACTCGTGGATGTGATGATTGAATTTACCCGGCCAGAAACGGTGGTAGAAAACATTAAGGCCATGGTGGCCCGCAAGGTGCCCCTTGTAGTGGGGACCACTGGCTGGTTTGATAAGCTTGAAGAGGTGCAGCGCCTGGTGGAATTTGAGTCGGCCAGTCTCCTCTGGTCGAGCAATTTTTCCCTGGGGGTGAATCTCTTTTATAAAATTGTAAGTCATGCGGCGGAGCTTTTCGATCATTTTGATGAGTACGATGTGGGGGCCCTGGAGGTCCATCATAATAAAAAGGCCGACAGTCCTTCGGGGACGGCGAAGACCCTGGCCGAACGGATCCTTTCGGTAATGAAACGGAAGACCACGGTGCACTGGGACTACCTGCCGGATCGACCGCCCCAACCGGGGGAACTCCATTTTGCTTCCCTCCGCTATGGGGCTGTGCCGGGGACCCATTCGGTCTTTTTTGATTCTACCGCCGATACGATTGAAATTACCCATCAGGCCCGGAGTCGGGAGGGCTTTGCCCGCGGTGCGGTCCGGGCTGCCGAATGGCTCCTGCAGTGTCCTGGGGCCGGCAAAGAGGCGGGAAAGCCTCGCCTGGGCATCTTTACCATGGATGATGTACTAAAGGAGGTGTTGTAAAATGGGGATGGTGCAGGATGGTATGCAATTGCGGGGGGCCTTTACGGCCCTCATTACCCCCATGCAGGCCGATGGTTCGGTAGATTACGAGGGGTTCCGGAAGCTCATTCGCCTACAGCTGGAAGCGGAGATTAATGGACTGGTTCCCCTGGGAACCACCGGCGAAACCCCTACCCTGGAACGGGACGAGCAGGATCGGCTCATTGAAATTGCGATGGAAGAGGCCGGGGGAAAGGTGCCGGTCATCGTCGGGGTGGGCTCTAACAGTACGGCCCACACGATTCACAACGCCCGCCGGGCCCAGGAACTCGGGGCTGACGCGATCCTGGTTGTAACCCCCTACTACAACAAGCCGACCAATGAGGGTATATATCGTCATTTTGCCGCCATTGCGGAGGCCACCGACCTGCCCATCGTGGTGTATAACATTGCGGGGAGAACCGCGAAAAACATAGATGTGACCACCATGGATCGGCTTTCTCAAATTCCGTCGGTGGTGGCGGTGAAGGAAGCCTCAGGGGATATTGCCCAGATGGGGGACATCATTTCCACGGTGGTTTCCGCTCGCCGGAAAGATGGAAAGTACTTCGCGGTCCTTTCGGGAGACGATGCCTTTACCCTGCCTTTAGCGGCGCTGGGGGGCGATGGGGTCATTTCGGTGGTGTCTAACCTGGTCCCCCGGCGGATTGTAGAGCTCTGCCGGGCCTGCCGGGAGGGAAAGTTTGAAGAAGCCCGTCGGTTGCACTATGAACTGCTTCCTCTCTTTAAGGGGGCCTTTATAGAGACGAACCCCATTCCTATTAAAACTGCCATGGGCTGGCTCGGTCTTCCGGCAGGCCCATTGCGGCTTCCCCTCTGTGAGTTAGAAAAAAATAACGTAGAAAAATTGAAGGCCGCCCTTCGGGCTGCCCATGTGGATATATAGGAGTTGGAAATGCACAAGATACCTGTAGGTGTACTCGGTGCCACCGGTATGGTAGGCCAGCAGTATATCGCCCTGTTAAATCAACATCCCTGGTTCGAGGTTCGGTATGTAGCCGCTTCTCCCCGGAGCGCGGGAAAACCCTATGAAGAAGCGGTCCGGGGGCGCTGGCATCTTTCCCGGGGCTATGCTCCCGGTGTGGGCTCCCTGGTGGTGGCGGATGCCAACGATGTGGATGCGGCGGTGGCGGCCCAGAAAAGGGGAGAGTGCGCCTTCGTGTTCTCTGCCCTCGAGATGGCAAAGGACGAAATTAAGGCCCTGGAAGAGGCCTATGCGGCGGCGGGGATTCCCGTGGTTTCCAATGCTTCGGCCCATCGCTGGACCGAAGATGTGCCCATGCTTATTGCGGAGGTAAATCCGGACCATGCGGATATTATTCCCCTGCAGCAAAAGAATCGGGGCTGGTCAAAAGGATTTATCGCCGTAAAGCCTAACTGCTCTATTCAAAGCTACATGACCCCTCTCTGGGCTCTGATGCAGGCCGGCTATGAGGTCCGGCGTCTCTTTATTACCACCCTGCAGGCCGTGTCAGGGGCGGGCTATCCGGGGGTTGCGAGCCTCGATATCATCGATAATGTGGTTCCCTACATCGGTGGAGAGGAAGAAAAGTCGGAGCAGGAACCCCGTAAAATTCTTGGCCACATTGAAGGAAGCAAAATCGTTCCCAGTGACTCCCCTGGTATTTCGGCCCACTGTAACCGGGTCCCCGTAATCGACGGGCATACCGCCTGTGTCAGCCTCGAATTTGGGGCAAAGAAACCTTCCCTGGATGAGATTAAGCAAATCTGGCAGCGGTTCCGGGCCTTTCCGCAGGAGGCCCAGCTTCCCTTTGCGCCGGAACAACCTATCATCGTCCGGGAAGAAGCGGATCGACCCCAGCCTCGGAAGGATCGGGATGCCGATAAGGCCATGGCGGTAACGGTGGGGCGCCTGCGGCCCTGTAATCTGTTTGACATTCGCTTTGTGGGGCTTTCCCATAACACCGTCCGGGGTGCTGCGGGCGGGGGAATCCTTAATGCGGAACTCCTTAAAGTAAAGGGCTATCTCTGATGCCTTTTACAACGGAACTCATAAAGGAACTCGTATGAGTGGAAAAAAATTCCCCCTTTCAAAGGAGCAGGTGGAGGACCTTTCGCGGGCCTTTCCCACCCCCTTTTATCTCTATGATGAACGGGCCATCCGGGAAAACGCCCGACGTATAACGGCGGCCTTTGCTCGCTTTCCCGCCTTCAAGGAACACTTTGCGGTAAAGGCCTTGCCGAATCCCTTTATTCTAAAAATCCTTAAGGATGAGGGCTTTGGGGCCGACTGTTCCAGTTTGCCGGAACTGTTACTGGCCCGGGAAGCGGGTATCCTGGGGGAGGACATCATGTTCACCTCCAACGAGACCCCCGCCCGGGAATATGTGCTTGCCCGAGAACTAGGAGCTATAATCAACCTGGATGACTTTACCCATATTGCCTTTCTGGAGCAGGCGGCAGGAATACCTGAGTTGATTTCCTGTAGGTATAATCCGGGCCCGCTTAAAGAGGGAAATGCCATCATCGGGAAGCCCGAGGAGGCCAAGTATGGATTCACCCGGGAACAAATTATCGAAGGCTTTCGGATCCTCAAACAAAAGGGGGCCCGCCGATTCGCCCTCCATACCATGGTGGCATCCAATGAACTACAGGTGGCCTACCATGTGGAAACCGCCCGCATTCTTTTTGAACTCGCCGTGGAGATAAAAGAAAAAACCGGCATTTCCCTTGAGTTTGTGAACCTTGGAGGTGGGGTGGGAATCCCCTACCGACCAGAACAAAACCCCGTGGATTACGAAGAGCTCGCCGAAGGGATTCAGCGGATGTACGATGCTATCATTAAACCGGCGGGACTTCATCCCCTGGGGATTCATCTTGAGTGGGGGCGGGCGGTGACGGGGCCCTACGGGTGGCTTGTGACCCGGGCCATCCACGAAAAGCACATCTACCGGGAATATATTGGAGTCGATGCATCCATGGCGGATCTCATGCGACCCGGGATGTACGGGGCCTACCATCATATTACGGTGCTCGGAAAAGAGCAGGTTCCCCCCTCAAAGGTCTATGATGTGGTAGGGAGCCTCTGCGAGAATAACGATAAATTTGCGGTCCAACGCCCCCTGCCTCCTATCGAACCGGGGGATCTCCTGGTTATCCACGATGCGGGTGCTCATGGTCGGGCCATGGGCTTTAACTACAACGGCAAGCTCCGCTGTGGCGAGTTACTCCTGCGGCCCGATGGTTCGGTAGTGGTGATCCGTCGTGCCGAAACGGTAGAAGATTACTTTGCCACCCTTGATTTTAACGCCCTTGCCCGATTTAATGAGAAGATCCTGTAAGGAAGATATGGCAGGGCTGTCTTCAAAGCACCCTGCTTACAAAAGGTGAGAGAACAACTATGGTACCACGAAACCCCCACATGGCCCACCTGACGGCGGGCTACCTTTTCCCCGAAATCGCCCGGCGGAGGCGGGAATTCCTCCGTTCCCATCCCGAGGCCCAGCTTATCAGCCTTGGCATTGGGAATACCACGGAACCTATCACTCCCCACATTGACCTGGCCCTAACAGATGCGGCCCGGCGCCTGGGTACCCGGGAAGGATATACCGGCTATGGGGAAGAGCAGGGAATGATGGCCCTCCGGGAGCGGATTGCCCAGGTGCTGTATAACCAGTTGCCCGGTATTGACCCTATCGCCCCCGATGAAGTTTTTGTCTCCGATGGGGCAAAGTGTGATATTGGGCGCCTCCAGGTGCTGTTCGGTTACCATCTTCCTGTGGCGGTGCAGGATCCCTCCTATCCGGTGTATGTGGATGGTTCGGTAATTATCGGGGCCGCGGGGCCCTGGAATGGTACAGGCTATGAGGGAATCACCTACCTTCCCTGTACGGCAGAGAACGGCTATTTCCCCGAACTTTCCCGTATCCCCTCGAAGGGCCTTGTGTACTTCTGCTCTCCTAACAATCCCACCGGTGCAGTGGCTAGCCGGGCCCAGCTAGAAGCTTTAGTAGAAGAGGTTCGAAAGAAGCGATCCCTTATCATTTTTGATGCGGCCTACGCGGAATTTATTCGGGATCCGGTTTTACCCAAATCTATCTATCAGATCCCTGGGGCGAAGGAATGCGCCATCGAAGTAAACTCCTTTTCTAAACCCATTGGCTTTACGGGGGTCCGCCTTGGCTGGTCTATCGTCCCCAAAACCCTGCGCTATGAGGACGGCACAAGCGTCAACGCCGATTGGAACCGGATCTGTACCACCCTGTTTAATGGGGCTTCCAACATTGCCCAGCAGGGGGGCTATGCTGCCCTCAGCCCCAAGGGGCTTACGGAAATGCGGCGCCTTACCGATTTCTACCTTGAAAACGCCCGTCTCATCCGAGCTACCCTTACGGAGATGGGGATATCCTGCGTTGGAGGGGACAATTCCCCCTATATCTGGGCCCACTTCCCCGGCCGGGATAGCTGGGATGTGTTTTCCCAGATCATGGAACAGTGCTGGGTAATCTGTACTCCCGGATCAGGCTTTGGACCTGCCGGCCAAAGTTTTATTCGTTTTTCTGCTTTTGGTCATCGGGAAGATGTGGAGGAGGCCTGCCGCCGGCTTCGCCGTTTCCGGTAAGGTTTTCCCCTGCGGAAAGCGGGGTTTCTTTCATGAAAGGAGCCCTATCTTTTTAGCACCCCAGGGAGAAGTGGTCTTTTAACACAAGGATTTCTTCTTTTTGGCAGTCCTGAGGGAGATGTTTCTTTTGAAAGGCCCCCTTCAGAGATACTTTCCCCTGGGGCAAGCGGGGTTCCTTTAATTAAAAGAAGCCCCCCTTTTGTGTACCCCGGAGTCCCCTTTCGGCGCAGGGGAGCCCCTTTTTGCTGGCCTTTTTGTTGGCTACCAGGGCTCCATTTTTGGGGCCCCCTTTTGGGGGCCCCGGTAAAATTAAAGCGCTACGGTTTATAGAATGGGTCGAAACTTATCACACAACCCGCGGTGACTTGATAGAAAAAGGTGGTATCCGCTGGGCTCTTGAGTCCTCCTATCCCCCAGCAATAGAGGGGCATTTCAAAGGCCCCAAGAAGGCGAAGCTGACTGTTGATTTTTGCCGAACCATCCAGGCCGAGGATGATAGCCCCAATCGTATCGGTGTCTGTGGTCGCAGTAGTAATGTAGGATCGACTCATGGTCAGGTATCCAATGGTAGTGGTTACCTGATACGGAACATTCTTCTTGAATATGTCTGCCACAAGGATGTAGCGGGTTTGTTCGTCTTTTATGATAAGGGACGCAGTTTTTTGTTCTGAAAAACTGCGGCTCTGGATGATAAATTTGGTAAGAATTTGAGTGCCCCAGATCCAAAGACCCAGTTCGCTTTTCTGCTGGACATAATCGCCAGGGACCTGGAGCCCTGTTCCGAGGGTTGTGTCACTCCGGAAGGTTCCAAACACGAGACCAGGAATACCTATTTGAAGAGCCATGGAAAGTCCCGGGGTAATCTGAAGGTTGGCCGTGTTAAAAAGACCAAAATAGGGACCCACCTGAACGGTAGCAAAACCTAAGTCATAAAAAAGGCTGGTATACAGGATGTTCCGGAGAATCGGATCCCGTTCGTAGAGGATCGTTATTTTGGTAGTTTCCGCCACCGTTTCCTGGGCCCCCAGGCTTGCCAAAATGAAGGACTGCTCGGAAAAGGCCTTATTCTCACTTTGAAGACTAGTGATACGGGAGGAATCAAACAGGAAGTTCCCGTATCCTCCACTAATCGTGAGATCCAGCGATTGTACCATCATGAAGGAAGAGGTTACCACTAAGCACAGGGACAAAATAGTTCGTTTCATGTTAGTATGCCGTCCGTACACTAAGATATACTTCAAACATGGAAGGAATGTTTTGATACGCCAGGGGGTTAATCCGTACCTTCCAATCCCATCGTAAACCATCGGTGGTTACCCGTAAGAAGGGAGCAATTCTCCAAGAAAGAGTATCCTCTGTAGGAGATGATCGGAAATAGAGGGTGTTTTCTATACCCCCCCAGAAGAGCATCTTCATTTCTGAAATAAAGTTGAATGTTGATATCGGTACTGCCCCGTTCTGAGGGATACTGCCGTTGACGGTACCAGATGGGGTGATAAAACACGGTGGTGGCGAATCCCACAGGGCCAAAGTGCATCCGGGGTTCAAAAAGAACATACAGGTTATCAATACTGAAGGCTTCGCCTCCCTTCCACGCAGGAATTCCGATTTGGGCGAGAAAATCCGCCCCACTGCCGGTGGAAAAATAGGCAAGAATCCCACCCCGATACAGGCCCCAGGACTCGTAAGGATAGGTGGCACCGGCGAAAAATTCAAATTTGACGAGGGGCGTGTTTACTAAAAGGCGAAGATCCGCCGAATAGATCCCTTCCTGGGGTAAGCCCGTCGTGGAGTCCAGCATGGCCCCATCCTGGTATAGGTAGAACATTGGTACGATACTGGTACTTCCCATGCCGGTAAGTTGTAATCCCGTTCCAATAATTTGATGGATCCCCTCGTACTGATTAAGCATGTCCCCATTGATTCCCTGGGGAAAGTAGGAAAGACCCCGGAAACCGCTTCCAATAGGGGGACTTCCAAAATAAAAAGAAAAATCATCCCCCGAACAGAGAATATCCCCATACCCTATAAAATAGGAAAATTCGAGGGGCAGGTTAAAAATCCGGGATGCCCGGACCTTGGCAAGCTCAAAACCCAGATATGCCTGATTGTTAAGTCTATCTACCAGTTTGTTATAATCATCAGCGGTGGGGGCCGCTGAAACAGGAGAAAGAGTAAGTGTCCCATATCCCAGGCTTTTGCTGAGATCCCGGGAAGCCAGGGCCAGTCGCAGGGTTGCTCCGTATTTATAGCCCCCCTGCAGTGCCAGCGTCGTCCGTGCCAGGGAACTTACCTTTAAGGTATTGTCCGTAATAGTTCCAAAACTTGCTATCTCAAAGAGGGGAACGGTGAGATCCGCCGCAGGTAGAGCTGGGGTCCCTACAACGATGGTAATCCAGCAGTAGCTTCCCACCACCAATCCTGCAAGCTTTTGAAAAAAACTTCGTTCTTTTATGAGCATCTAGGTTAACTCCTTTCTTAATTTTAGCATGTTTATGTCACAGAAACAACAAAAAGCCTTGACGTAAGTTCATTTGTGTATAAAGATTATCATCGTCATGAGTGACTATTTAGATCCAAATAACGAGGAACTTCTGAAGGACTTCTTTAGTGAAGCCCAAATGCAGGTGGAAACACTGGAACAGAATATTCTGGTGTTAGAGCAAGAAGGGGCAAATCGAGATGCGGTAGATGAGATTTTCCGGGCTGCCCATACTCTGAAGGGCGGGGCTGCTACGGTGGAAATGCAAGAACTGGCCCATTTTACCCATCTTGTAGAAGATGTCCTTGATGCAATTCGATCGGGGAATATTACGGTCGATGAATCGGTCATCGATATACTGCTCCAGGCTATCGATATCATCAAGGCCATGCTCAATGCCCGGATGCAGGGGGAAGTCTATCGTGAAGATATCTCAGGGATAGAAGGTCGTCTTACCGCCCTTTTACCTGCCGAGGGGACAAAGAGGTCTTCTCCCAAGAAGGCCGCCGCATCCGTTCCGCCCAAGGAAGAGGCAAGGCCCAAGGTTGCCACCGCTTCTGTTTCCGAGTACGAAATCCTCGAAATGAAGCAACACGCGGCGGAGGGGCAGGGGATCTACAAGGTCACGGTGACATTTAACGAAGATAACGTCATGAACACGGTGGGGGGAATCCAGGTTTTTGCGGCCCTTAAGAACAAGGGAACGATTCTGAAAACCAACCCCGATTTTGAGCAACTCTACGAAGATAATTTTTTCCCGGTGGTGGAATACTACCTTGCGACCCATCACTCGGCGGAGGAGATTAAACGGGTCGTTCAAATTCCGGACGTTACCATCACTGCTACGGTGGAAGAATTAACAAAAGAAGTATCCGTACCGGGAAAAGCCGCTGTTCCGACGACAGCTTCGATTCCTAGTGGAGATGCGGAAAAGCCACCGCGGACCGATACGCAAAGAGAACCTCTTCCAACAACCAGTAAGAAAGACATAGCCCCTTCTCCTTCCCAGGTGCTTGAAACGGCAAAGCTTGAATCAAAAGAAAGCCAGAATGGCGATCAAGCTGAGGAGGGCGAAAAGAAGAATCTGAAAGACATGGGGTCAATTCTGCGGGTCGATTCCCGTCGGATCGATAACCTGCTGAACCTGGTTTCTGAAACGGTAATCACCAAGGCGACCTTCAATCAGATATCGAACCAGTTTGGGGAACTCATGACCCAACTGCAGGGTATAGAAACGATATATCGGGAAAAAATCAAGGATCTCTTCGATACTCTTCCGGAATATCTGGATGCTATCCAGAAGGGTCGGACCGTAAAGGAAATCCGCAAAGAAATCCTGGAGAAATATGGAGATCTCTTTACCCTCTTTGATCCCATCGAGGTGAACCTGAAGGCCCATGTTAACAAATTCCGCTCGACCGCCCAAAACCTGGGGCGAATTTCGGGAGAACTTCAGGAAGGGGTGATGCGGATCCGCATGGTCCCCATCAGCCAGATTTTTAATCGTTTCCCCCGGCTGGTCCGGGACCTTTCCAAGAGCCTTAATAAAAAGGTGAACCTTGTTATAGAGGGGGAAGAAACCGAACTGGATAAGTCGGTAATCGAAGATCTCTTAGATCCCATCATGCACTCGGTCCGTAACTCCATTGATCATGGTATAGAATCTCCCGAGGATCGTCGTGCGGCGGGCAAGAATGAAACCGGCACGGTACTCCTTAAGGCAAGTAACGAAGGGAACATGATCATCATTGAAATCGCCGACGATGGAAAGGGAATCGATGTAGAAGCGGTTCGGGCAAAGGCGATAGAGCGGGGCCTTATCCATCCCAACAAGATCCTTACCGATGTGGAAGCCTTTAATCTTATTTTTGAGCCCGGTTTTTCTACGGCAAAGCAAATTACCAATATTTCAGGCCGTGGTGTGGGCCTCGATGTGGTGCGGCGTCAGATCGAAAAACTGAATGGAACGGTAACGGTCCATTCAGAACGGGGACGGGGAACCCGCTTTATCATCAAACTTCCCCTTACGCTGGCCATTATTCAGGGGCTCCTTGTTCGGGTGGGAAAGGAAATCTACTCTATTCCTATTACCTCGGTTATCGAAAGCCACCGGATAAAGCCATCGGACATTCGCATGATAGACAACTACGAAGTATTCAATGTACGTAACGATGTCATTTCCCTGCTTCGGCTAAATCGACTGTTTGGTATTAAAACCGATGAACAGCGGGACTATTACTTTGTGGTTATCGTGGGGACGGCGGAAAAAAAGATGGGCCTTATGGTAGATAGCCTTATTGGGGAAGAAGATGTGGTCATTAAACCCCTGCGGGATCAATTTACCGCCTCGCCAGGTATTGCCGGCGCCTCTATCTTAGGGGATGGGTCGGTATCTCTCATCATCGATGTAAGCCAGCTGCTCGAGTTAGGGTTACGAAAAGAACGGGAAGAACGGCAACGCCGGGAAGCCATACTGCGCTAGAGGGAGGCGCTCCATGAGTGGACAGGAACTGCAGGTACAGGAAAATAAAAATGGGGGAGAAGTAAAACAAGAGCGGATCCTCAAGATAGATTTTAAAATGGTTACCTTTTCTCTGGCAGGAAAAGACTATGGTATTGACATCATGAATGTCAAGGAAATCGCCAAGGCTAATCGGTTTACCTATGTTCCCAATACGGCCGCCTTTGTGCGAGGGGTGTATAATCTCCGAGGCGAGATAATCCCGGTCATTGATTTTCGTATCTTCTTTCATCTGCCGGCAGAACAAAAAGATGAAAATGCGATGGAGAATCTCCTTATTGTGCGAAAGGATGAACAAATCTACGGCATTATTGTGGATTCCATCGACAAAGTCGTAGGGGTCTCCTCTGAACAAATTCAGCCTCCTCACCCAATATTTGGGGATATCAACATTCGGTATATAAAAGGCGTGGTGGAACATCAAGGACGCCTGTATATTATCCTTGATGTAAATCGGATTTTTTCTCAGGAAGAAGAACGAAAGCGAACCAGTATTGAAGCAGAGGGGCTCCCCCTCTATACTCCACCGGCAATGGAAGGAACTACGCCCGCCCGAGGCGAGGGTCGGGAAGGTCCGAATCAGTCCGTTCCGCTAGAGGTCAATTTCATTAAGGAAACCCTCTTTGCGTTGAAACATTTTGCCACCACAGCGATGAACGAAAAGTGGGTTCTGGCCCGCTATGAAGAATGGAAAAAGGAACGGCAGACCAGCGATGCGGTGCAATTAAAGGATCTGGATGATGCGGAGGCCTTTTTAAAGCCCTTCTATTCACCCTATACGGATCAGTTCTGGGGCGATGACTATGCGGCGGCGGTGCGCAGCCTGTTACCGGATATGCCCGGTAAAACCATCACCGTCTGGAATCCCGGGTGTGGAAAGGGCTTTGAAACCTTCTCGTTTGCCTGTATACTGCGGGAACGCTACCCCGAACATCGGATAAAAATCTGGGCAAGCGATAGTGACCTGTTGGCTATTTCTTCGGCCCCGACTATGGCCTTTGAATACGAGGTGTTTCCGGAGTATTGTCGACCCTTCCTGGTGAAAGGGAAGTATGGCTATGGCTTTAACCAGGTCATTAAAGACGCAATCCTTTTTGAGTACCATGATATTCGTAACAATAATCCCTATGTGGACCTGGATATTATTGTGGCCCGGGATATCCTTTCGTTTATGAGCCCTGAGGAACAAAGTAAGATTCTCTCCGATTTTGATGAAAAATTAAAGGCCAGTGGCCTTTTATTAATAGGGAGTCATGAGGAATTGCCGGCTGAAGAATGGCAATTCATTGGTAAAGCGCCGGTTGCCTTATATAGTAAGGCAAAATGATATATACTATGAGATGAGAAATCCGGTAGAAGGAGTAAATCCATGAGAGTGGAATACATTAACCCCTTTGTAGAAGCGGCATTTAATGTGCTTAAAGAAGTGTTGCAGGCCGATATTCGTCGGGGAGAGCTATATTTAAAGTCGACGACCATGCCGGTCCTCGGTGTGGCAGCCCTGGTAGGTCTTGCAGGAGATGTGGAAGGTCGGGTCATGTTCGATATGTCAAAAACCACCGCCCTGGCTGTGGCTTCCGCCATGAATGGGGAACAGCTTTCAAATTTTGACGAACTGGTAAAAGCAACAATTACGGAACTGGCAAACATGATTACCGCCCAGGCGGTAACAAAACTGCATGATCTTGGTTTTCGATTTGATCTTACTCCGCCGGCTCTTTTTACGGGAGATAACATGGAGGTTTCGGATCATGAGGTAGAAGCCCTGATCGTCCCCATGGAAACTCCCCAGGGGAAGATCGAGATCAATGTGGCTATCCGGGAACGGGTATAAGTGAGGTGAGTGCCATGAAAACCAAACAGGATTTCCCTTCGATAAACGAACGGGAACCGGAAGGATTAAAGCCTGATGGGACTCCCTATCGAGTATTGGTGGTGGATGACTCCATGTTCGTGGCAAAACAAATCAATCAGATCCTTACCTCAGAAGGATATGAGGTGGTTGCCACGGCAGGAGATGGAGAAGAGGCGGTAGAAAAATATAAGGAACTCTTTCCTAATATAGACCTCGTTACGATGGATATTACTATGCCCAAAATGGACGGTATTACCGCCCTGGAACATATCATGAATTTTGACAAAAATGCCAAGGTCATCATGATTAGCGCCCTGGGAAAACAGGATCTGGTAAAGAAGTCGCTTCTGTTAGGGGCAAAGAATTACATTGTAAAACCCCTGGACCGTAAAAAGGTTTTGGAACGGGTTGCCCAGGTGCTTAAAAAAGAATAGAAGGTCCTATATGTGTATCGGGGGCCTCCTTTGGAGAAGGGGTGTTATTCTGGGCGCGTTAAAAGGGCAGGGATAGCCCCTGGTAGAATACCTTCTATTGACAAAGCGGGGCTCCTCTGGTATAAGAAGTATCGATGTGGGCGGTTAGCTCAGTTGGTTAGAGCACCAGTATGACACGCTGGGGGTCACAAGTTCGACTCTTGTATCGCCCAGAGGGCTCCCGAAAGGGAGCCTTTTTCATTTTCAACTAACCGGTTCTCACGATGGAAGGTAGTTCCTGTAAGCAGCTTTTATCGAGCGCCATTTTATGAGGCTGCCACTAGTCACTATATACGAATTTATGTATATTTAATCCATGAATGAAAATCCTTTTGCTGAAGGCCTAGTAATTCCCCGCCGTCCTGTGTCTTTTAGCCTTGTGGTTTTTGGAGCATCGGGGGATTTGGCCTCCCGAAAGTTATACCCCGCTCTTTTCTCGTTATATTCCCAGGGATTTTTTGAAGAATGGCACCTCATTGGCTTTGGGCGGCGCCCCTGGTCGGACGAGGCTTTTCGGCAGGAAGTGCAAAAGGCCATACAAGGTATCCCTGCCAGCACTCAGGAATACGAAGGTTTTGTAAGCCATGCCCGGTATGTGCAGGGCGATCTGGATGAAAGTTCCTTTTTAAAACTTAAAAATGTTCTGAGGCCCGAATGGGATGTGCTGTACTACTGTGCGGTGCCTCCGCAACAGTATGAACCCATTACGGAGTTACTTGGCCGAACTGGCTTAAGTCGCCGTCCGGGCACCCATGCCCGGATTGTGGTGGAAAAACCCTTTGGGCGCAGTGGAAGTGAAGCGGATCGTCTGAACCGCCATATTGCCCAGTATTTTGATGAAACAGAGATTTTTCGCATCGACCATTATCTGGGAAAAGAAACGGTTCAGAACATCGCTACCTTTCGCTTGGGGAATACCATCTTTGAACCCCTGTGGAACCATCACTATATTCATCATGTGGAAATTACAGTGGCGGAGACCGTAGGTGTAGAACGGCGGGCGGCCTATTATGAACAATCGGGGGCCCTCAGGGATATGGTGCAGAATCATCTGTTGCAACTCCTGGCCCTTGTGGCGATGGAAGTCCCTACCTCTTTTACCTCCGATTCGGTGCGGGACGAGAAAGTTAAGGTGCTGCGTTCCCTCCGGCCTATCGATCGGCGGACCGTCCAGGAACGAACCTTACGGGCCCAGTATGGATCGGGCTATATCGATGGGGAACCGGTTCCTGCCTATCGGGAAGAACCAGGGGTGGCGCCCGACAGTACCACCGAAACCTTTGCGGCCCTTACCGCCTACGTGGACACCTGGCGATGGGCCTCGGTTCCCTTTTTGTTACGGACGGGTAAACGCCTTTCCCGACGGCTTTCGGAAATCGCCGTATATTTTAAGGCCCCGCCGGTGGCGTTGTTTCCCTTTCGAAGTGAATGGGGGAATCTTCTGGTGTTCCGGATTCAGCCCGATGAGGGACTTACCCTGTATGTTCATACCAAGGTACCGGGGCTTCAGGATAGGGTCCGACGGGTTTCTATGGACTTCTTATATGGCAGTGGCTTTAGTCAGCCCTCTCCTGATGCCTATGAACGGTTGATTCTGGATGCCCTTTTGGGGGACACCACCCTCTTTACTCGACGGGACGAAGTGGAGGCCTCCTGGGCCTTTATCGATCCTATCGTAAAATTATGGGAAGAGAATCGGGTTCCCCTCTATACCTATGAAGCGGGGAGCGCCGGTCCCGCAGAAATTACTCAGATGAGTCAGACTATTGGAAGTCGCTGGAGACCCCTATGATACCCTTGAAGTCCTCGCTGATCGAAAAAGAATTGTACCGAAAGGTAGAAGAAGCCACCGGCTCAAATGCCCGGGCTATGAGTGCCACCATCGTGGGACTTTCTTCCTTCCAGGATGCCTCCGTACTGGATGGGCATATCAACACCCTTTTGGGACGCCGTCCTGTTCGGGTGGTGCACCTGCGGGGCAATAGTCCGGGAGAAAACCGCTACTGGATAGAAGCCCGTTGTTCCCTGGATCGTCATAATCGGGGGGTGTGCCTTGAAGATATCTACATCGAAACCCCGGACGATCACGCCTACTATGGTCGGGTGTGGGGGGGCCTTACCATACGGGAACTGCCGGTCCTTTTGTATTGGCGCCTTCCTACTTCTCTTCTGGCGTCCTGTCAATACGATTGTATTCAGCGATCCGATGTGATTGTCTTCGAAAGTGCAGAGGATATTCAAAAACTGGGAATGAAGGGGGCCGATTACCTCAGCCACCTGCGAACCCTTATCACCGCGGGGTACCCCCTGGTGGACCTGACCTGGGAACTCCTCTGGCCCCATCGTTTTGCCCTGTCCCGGCTTTTTATGACCCCCTATCATGAGCAGCTTGCCCATATTCGGCGTATCACGGTGCACAGTAAAAGCGAATGGCAGGGGGCCCTCTTTGCCCGCTGGTGTAAGGAGCGCCTTTCCTCATATGAGGAAAGTGAAACGGTGAAGGTAATTCTCTCACCGACTGAAGGCCCCTTTACGGCTACCTTTGAGTTTGCCGGCGAACAGTACAGTTCCCTGCGGCTTGAAACGCCTGGCCAGGGGATCCTGAGGTATCCTGATGGTTCCATCCAGCGTCTGGTTATTCCTCCCTTTTCGGTGGGCCATGTGTTAGAGCGCCTCGTGGATAGTCCTACCCCTGATCCTCTGTATGCTTCTTTGATCGCTGAAAACCTGTAAAGAGGATGGGGAAAGCCCTTTTCCGTATCCTCTTTTGTATTCTCTTCCTTTGCTGCGCTTCCCGTTGCCATCGCTGGACGGTTCTCTGGTTAAGACCCCGCGCTTCGCAAAACTCCCGCAGGCTTTTCCCGCTGGTCCCTAATTCGGCGAGGAGGGCCCGCCGCTCACCCTCGGTGTATCGCTTCATGCTCGTATCCTCCGCCACCGAGCTTACCACACCTCCTTATCTTGTACAGATGCGCTCATGGCAGCGGGTACTGTTTTCCGGTGCCCCTCAGGGATTCTCCCCTTGACATGCCCTATTTAAATCGATATTTTATTATTGAATAATAGATGACTAAAAAAGTCGTCTATTGCACAGATGAAAGGACCGACTGTTAAGGTGAAGGGGGCCTGGGGCCCCTGCATCTCTCAGGGCAGGTTCCAGATTGTCGAGCGAGGAGGAGGTTTAGCATGAAAGACAAACGACTGATACGGGTTGCGTTTTTTGACACCAAACCGTACGACGAAGAATATTTTGAAGCCCATAGGGCTGAGTATCCTATCGATATCAAATACTTTCCGATGAAGCTGGGGCCCGATACGGCCGCCCTAACGGCAGGCTATGATGCGGTGTGCGCCTTTGTGAATGACGAAATCGACAAAACCACCGCGGAGATCCTGACAAAAGAAGGAATTGAGCTTATCGCCCTGCGTTGCGCGGGCTACAACAATGTGGATCTCCAGGCGGTGTGGGGAAAAATCCATGTGGTCCGGGTCCCCGCCTATTCTCCCCACGCGGTGGCAGAACATACGGTGGCCCTCTTGTTAACCTTGAACCGGAAGATCCATAAGGCCTATATCCGTACCCGGGAGGGGAACTTTAGCCTCACCGGTCTTGTCGGCTTTGACCTGTATGGCAAGACCGCCGGTATCGTTGGTACGGGCCAGATTGGTCGGATTACCGCCGAGATTCTCCGGGGTTTTGGGATGGAGGTACTTGCTACCGATCCCTATCCTCAGGAAGCCTGGGCTCAAGAACGGGGTATTCGGTATGTAGGCCGGGATGAACTTTTTGAACGGGCTGATGTCATTAGCCTTCACTGTCCCCTTACGCCGGAAAACCGGCATCTTATCAATGCCGAGGCTATTAGGAGGATGAAGCGGGGCGTTATCATCCTGAACACCGGTCGGGGGGCCCTGATTGATAGCCGGGCCCTTATTGAAGGGCTTAAGACGAATACCATCGGTGGGGCGGCCCTGGATGTGTACGAAGAGGAGGATAAATACTTTTTCGAGGACCACTCGGATCGGGTAATCCAGGATGATGTGCTGGCCCGGCTCTTAACCTTTCCCAACGTGCTTATCACGGGGCACCAGGCCTTTCTTACCCGAGAAGCCCTGGAGGCTATAGCCCGGACCACCCTGAGCAATATCCAGCTGTATTTTGAAAAGGGGGAACTCCCCAATGAAATATGCTACCAGTGCACGAAAAACGCCTGTCCCCGCAAAGAACGGGGCCGCTGCTTTTAAAAGAAACACCCCCCGGCTACGCCAAAAAACACAATAGGCCCTTCATTCGGGCCCTAGCGCCCCCTCAATGGGGCACCCCTTGGGGCCACCGCCCTGGAACAAGGTCGGGCACGCCGGGAGCGAAATCCTTGGGGACGCCGCCCTGGAACAAAGGGGGCGCCCGCGGTGGTCCCAGAAAAAAGCCTCCGCCATACGAGGGGCCTTTCATTTTTTTGGTCTTACCCTTGTCAAAAAGGGTATCTCCCCCTTATAGTGATGATACAGAAAGCGGGTTTCGCCCCGCGATAGTATAACCATAAGGAGGAAAAACAGATATGAAACGTTCTTTCTTTCTTTCTTTCTTTCTTTCCTATAGTTCTTAGCCTGTTGGTTGCCTCATGTGACACGGGGCTCCAGGGGGGAAGTTCCGGTGTTCCTACCGTTACCACATCCCAGCTTCTGGGAACCTGGAAAACCACCCGAACCTATTCGGGTGGGTATACAACTGTCTTCCAGATTACCTTTTACGCCGATGGCACCTGGCTTGAGTTAAGAGATAGTTATGATAGTTCCAGTGGCAGTCATGGCTACTCCGCGTATAAGGGCACCTATTCCCTTGATACCTCGGGGATGCTGACCCGGGTTGAAAAACAGTCTGCCTCCTTGAATCAATTTGCCCTTACGGGAACGGAAACGTGGTGGGATACCCCTGCTAATTATATAGAAAAAGCTCCCATTCTTATTATCGGAAATCAATTGTATATACAAACGTTTATGGTTGCCGAAGGTACACCCTCGGGCATTGTAGGCACCTGGAGTGTAACCTATGTTTATCCCAAGTATGATAATAGTACCACTGGAACCTATACGCCCACGTATTATAAGTACGTGTACATTTTCTCGGCTACTGGAGCCTTTTCCGTAAAAATCTACGAAAGTACCACGGGCGTTTTTGGGCTCCCCTCTCAAGAAGGAGCCGCTACCTACATCTACAGTAACGGCACTCTTACTATGACAATGGGCTCTCAATCGTATTCAGCTAAGGTTACCATTTACAATGGCAACATCCTTATTTTTGGGGACGAAACAAGTCCGAGTGCCTACGCCTATACAAAACAGTAGCAAGCGGCTCGGGCCCTGGCGCCCCTTTTGGAGGACCGCCCTAAAACAAGGGCAGGCACGCCGGTGGCGAAATCCCTGGGGACGCCGCCCTGGAACAAAAGGGGCGCCCTCGGGACCCTGTCGGCGGCGAAATCCTTTGGGGCCTTCCCCGCTCACGCCCGGTGTTTGTAACAGCCCGCTGCGGTCGGGACCCCTGCTGCCGAAGAGGGGCCAGCTCGGGGCCGGAAAGCCGTGGTCGGAACCTGCGCTCCCCCGGGCGGCCCCGGGGCGAGGGGCAGGGGCCCCTCCGTGGGGTCCCAGAAAAAAGCCCCTCACGACGAGGGGCTTTTCATTTTTTTAGCGATGTGCCTTGGTGGGCGCCTTCGGCGCTCCCTTAGTCGTTTACCCGCTCCACGTATTCGTTGGTTTCGGTATTCACCAGGATCTTTTCGCCCTGCTTAATAAAGAGGGGGACCCGGACGGTCAGGCCCGTCTCGGTAACGACCGGTTTCGTGGCCCCCGAGACGGTGTCCCCTTTCACGTAGTTTTCGCTTTCTACCACGGTAAACACAATCTTGTAGGGAATCTTGATGTCGATCACCTGTCCTTCCCAGAGGAGCAGATCGTAGGTTTCTCCCTCTTTAAGGTAGTATTTTTTGTCTTCCATCCCCGCGATGGGAACTTCGAATTGATCGTAGGTGTTGTTGTCCATGAAGTGATAGTATTCCCCATCGGCATATTGATACTGGCAGGAATGAATGTCCACCTGGGCGTCCTCTACTTCCGCCTGGGTGGGGATGGTCTGGGTAAGGACGCTCCCATCCTTAAGGCTCTTCATTTTTACCCGGGCAAAGGCGCCGCCTTTCCCAGGATTTACAAATTCTCGTTCTACAACGATATAAGGTACTCCTTTTTGTAGGAGACAGGTTCCTTTGGCGATATCTCCGCCTCGAATCATAACTATCCTCTCTTATCGTGCTGGATTGGTCGGGGGTAGTCGTGGCTTTCTTCCCCGGAAGTTCCGTACCGGAAATCAATGGAAATATTATACTCACAATCGTTTTTTTAGTCTAGGAATCAGCGAACAGTTGAAAATAAAACCGGTATATGTCTTTCTTTAACAAAGCTTTCGTTCCTTTGCCGCTTCCATAAGACGGCTGTTCCAGTAGGATTGGTAGAGATAGGATTCTCGCATAGTGTAATCGTCTATCCGACTTGCTCGGGTTTGGAGTCGCTTAAAGGCTTTGCTCAGGGCAGTGTCAAAATCGAGGAGATTGGGAGAACTATCTTTGAGTAATTCGATATATAGCGAAAGGTTTATCATCTCAAAGGGACCGTCGAATTCGGAGGCGCAGGAGGCAAGGAGTTCTTCCATCTGGCTGACAGCAGTTTTTATATCCAGTTGGTGGGTTTTATATGAGGCAAGGATAGTATAGCCAGTGGTCAGTTTTGCCATCATATGTTGCCGAGGGGCTAAGAGAACTTCTACATGGGCAAAGCTTTGTTCTCTATCAGGTTGTTCGGTATATAAAAAGTTTTCTTTTTGAAAAGCCCCCTCAAGAATTTCCGTCGCAGCCTGTACTTCCTCATAGAGGCCCTTAAAGAAGGCCGCTTCTATCTGGAAAAATCCCTTTTCGTTCTTTTGTATCTGTCCAATGCTTGTTTGATTATGGAGGTAGGTTTTAGTCCGATACATCCACAATTCGGCCCCTTCGCTTTCTTCAATTTGAGAAAAGGTATGGTAGGCCTGGCGATACTTCCCTGTCTCAAAGTAAATTCGTCCCTCTAAAAAAATACAGGTCTTAAGCCATTCGGAAAGATGGGCCTCTTCGGCAAGCATCTTACTTTGAGTAAGGTAGTACAGGGCCCGGGAATAGTTGCCATACAGAAAGGAGATCACCGCCGCATAAAAAAAGGTACGGAACCGTTCTGGCACCAGGGAGGAATTTTTTGCAGTTTCGATAGAAAACGAAATATATTCCAGGGCTTCCTGGACATGCTCGTGTTGCAGTTCTACCAGGGCAAAGACGCGGTATATTCGGGAAAGCAAAAAGTCGGGGAGGCGTCGCTGGCCTTCCAAAAGGGCGTGTTTTATGTGGAGCAGGGCCTCTTCTTTTTTATAGAAGGCCAGTTCTAAAAGGGCCCGATTTGTATATGCAAAGGACTCGTACCACGGTGAAGGATATTGATCGGGAAGAGGGTAGGCAAGAGCACTTTTTATGCTGTGCTCATTCCCTGAAAATAGGTGGGTGCTGGTGGTAATAATGTATTCTAAAGCGTACCGATCCTTTTCAGGAAGAAGATCATCGATATGGCCCTCTTGTTTAAGGAAAGAAAGTTCCTCTTCTATTTCATCGTACAGATCCTGAATGATAGCCTGGATTAAAAGGTCCTGGGATATAGGAATTTGAAAATGAATAAGCTTTCTGAGGAGCGTTCCCGACGCGAGGATCTGACCGGATTTGATGTGGTTTCTCAGGATTGTAATAAGCGAGGCCTGTAGCGTGACTTGTTCTTTTTCCAGGTGTTTTAGAATAAAGGGTATAAGAAGTTCTTCGGGAGCGTAGGGAACTTCTTTTGAAAACAGAAAACCCTCTTGAACTAACTGGGAAAGGGTGTTTTCTATCGTTTGCTCAGATAAAATAGTTGTCTTTCGTATAATGGCCTGACACATAGGGGGAGGGAAAAAATCTTTTAAAACGTATACTAAATACCAATACATCACTATATCAGAAGAAGAGAGAATGGTTCTGTCTTTTTCTATCCATATGTTTTTTTGAATCGTTATACCCTGAGGATTAAGGGGCTGCAAAAAAAGAAGGTTATGCTTTGTGGTACTGGTCCCAATGATGTGAACCCGTGGGTGGTGCTGGAGTTTTTCAATCAAAGAAACCAGGAACGGAAAAATTTGGGGACTTGCGAGATGGATATTCTCTAAGAAGAGATAGAGTTCTTCCTGTTTGATCTCGATTGTTTCAGTAAGTCTTTGAAATACCTGATAAAATAATTCTGTGCTACGTTCTAAGAGGGCTTTAGAAACAAAAGAACGATACAATTGGGGCATGAGGTAGGAGAGCTTCTTTTTTTCTTCTTCTTGAAGATACTGCTCCAGACTTAAATAGAGTCTTCCTATTCCACCACTGGTAATACCAAAGGGAACCCGAATACAGTGGGCAGAGTTTTCTTTTTGTTTTTGTATAAATGTAGAAACAAGATAGGATAAAAAAATCGAATTCTGGTTAATAAAGATCGTACACTTTTCCGGTTTCTGGAAAAATTTCTGGAACGATTCTTCTTCTGCGGGGAGTAAAGAAATAATATTCTTTTCTATCTGTTTTTTTCGTTCCTTAAGAAAAAAGAATTTCCCCTCATACTCATTTTCTTCAATTTCAAAGAAATAGGAAAGGTGTTCTTTAATTTCTGTGTTACACCAGATGCTGCCCTGATAGGGATAGGAATGGATAAGCTTACTTAACAGAGCATTATTGTCAACGATGCTTTCCTGGGAACTCAAAATAAGGGTGTACCCAAAGTGTTGATTTTTGTAGGAATCAAGAAGGATTTTGAGCTGTTCGATGCATGTGGTAAGTTCAAGGTATACTCCAAACTGGGTATCATCTATGTGGCTGCAGAAAAATTTCCCTTCCCTGCCAACAACCCCTTTCCCTTGTTGCGTAAATCCTTTGAGAAGGCCATAGACTTCCTGGACCATGGTTGGCTTTATGCGAAAAAGCTGGGAGTAATACCGGAAGGAGAAGAACATTTCTAACATAGTAATATCATTTTCGTACTTTTTAGGATAAATGTTGAGTATTGCATAAAAATACGATAATGCTGTATAATTTTACAATCGGAGGAGTATATGGACCCAATCGTGTTACGAGGACGGAGTCTCCTTACGTGGAAAGACTATAGGGCTGAAGAGATTCGGTATCTTCTGGAATTGTCTAAAAAGGTAAAAGCCGAACGCCAGCGGGGAGAACGGCATCAGCGTTTTGTAGGTAGAACCCTCGCGTTATTGTTCGAAAAGCGGTCCACCCGGACCCGTTGTGCCTTTGAAACCGCCTTCGGAGAGGAAGGGGGACACCCCGTATTTCTTTCCACCCAGGATATTCAGTTGGGGGCGAAGGAAAGCGTAGAGGATACTGCCCGGGTTCTGGGAAGGATGTTTGATGCCATAGAGTTCCGGGGTTTTAAACAGGAAACGGTGGAAATTCTCGCAAAATATGCGGGGGTGCCGGTGTATAACGGCCTTACCGATACCTATCATCCAACCCAGGTCCTGGCGGATATCATGACCCTGGAAGAAGATTTTGGGGACTGTAGGGGGAAAAAACTCTGTTTTGTAGGTGATGGAAGAAACAATGTGGCCCGGTCCCTCATGATTATCTGTGCCAAACTGGGAGTTCATTATACCGTGGTGTGTCCTTCGGAACTCCAGCCCGATGCGGCCACCGTGGCGCTCTGTAAAGAATATGCCCGGGAATCAGGGGCGAGCATTCAGGTCTCTTCGGAGAGGGATGCGGTAGAAGGGGCTCATGCCCTGTATACGGATGTGTGGGTTTCCATGGGCGAAGAATCCCTACGGGAACAGCGGATCCGTCTTCTTACCCCCTACCGGGTGGATGAAAGTCTTATGGCGCGAACAGGCCGGTCCGATACGATCTTTTTGCATTGTTTGCCGGCGGTGAAAGGGGAAGAGGTTTCCTACGAGGTTATTGAGGGCCCCACGAGTCGCGTATGGGATGAGGCAGAAAACCGCAAGCATACGATTAAGGCTATTTTACTCGCCACCTTAGGGGAAGCGTAAGTAGCTAGTGAAACGGGCCGCGTGGATAAAGATCTAAACAGGGGAGCATCGGGAAGATGCTCCTTTTTTAAAGAAAATTACTTGCAGATTCTTTCAGGGGCGTTTATACTGATACTTGAAAAGGAAAAATATTTTTCCGATGAAAAGCGTAGTAGTGTGGGAGGTTGCCCTTGAAAAGGTTACAACTGGTATGCCTCTTGATAGTAGGGGGGTGGTTCGTGGGGAGTCTTGGTGCTCAACCTGCCGCAGGAACGAGCGGAGGGGTGCAGGAATATCCCAAGACCCCCGGTCAATGGTCTGATATGTTTTATGTTAATATCCCCATTGTAAAAATCTATCCGTATAGTGAAGGATTTATGGTGCTCTATCAAAAAAGTGGGGCCCAATTGGGGCGGCTCTATCTTCCCGAGCGTTGGTTCACTTCTGCGGGGGGGAAGGGAGAGCTTATCATGCTGGACAATGATACCACCTGGCCCTATCTTGTGGTGTTTTACAAAGAGGGAAAATTTGCCCATGTTCGGCTGTACGTAAAGCGGAGCAGGACCCACCAGAGCTGGGGTATTCTGCCTCAGGGAACGAACCTTTCCGAGTACTTTAAGAGTGACGATTTAAAGATTGAGTTCTAAATGAACGACTCCACATCAATTTCCTCATTATGTGCTGCCATCCAGGTTGAAGGCCTGGATGGTTGGCTTTTTTATAATTTTAAGCATCGGGATCCGCTGGCAGATGAGTTACTCGGGATTTCGCCGAAACAGACCAATTCTCGCCCCTGGATATATGTCCTTTTTAACCAGGAGGAGCCCCTTAAAATAGTTCATGCTATTGAAGCAACAATTCTGGATCATCTTCCTGGAAAAACCGTCCTGTATCAGAGCCAGGAAGAATTGGAACGGGCCCTCGATAGGGTGCGGGGTAAGCGACTTGCCCTCCATGTGGATGAGGCCCTACCGGTTGTTTCTTTCGTTGATGGAGGATTTTTAAAAAGGCTGGAACGACATCAGATCTCGATTGTTTCGGCGGCCCCCTTAATTCAGCGCTGTAAGGGCTTGCTTGATCAGGAGGGGATCCAGAGTCATGGTCGCGCGGCCCATGCTTTGTATGATATCGTTCATGACACCTGGGCGTTTATATCGTATCACTATAAAGAAAAAAAACTCCTTACCGAAGGAATGATTCAGCGATATATTCAAGACTCCTTTGGCAAAAGGGGCCTTATAACGGATCACCCTCCTATTGTGGCAGCGGGGGCCCACAGTGGGGATCCCCATTATGATCCGAGGGGAGAAGGGATACCCCTCGGAGAAGGGGCTGTTATCCAGCTTGATCTCTGGGCAAAGGAAAACTATCCCGGCGCTATCTATGCGGATATTTCGTGGGTCGGCGTCTACGGTAATTCTGCTACACAGGAACAGGAAGATCTTTTTATGACCCTCATCGAAGGGCGGGAACGGGCCCTATCCTTTATATCGGCGAGTCTTTCGTCGGGACGGCGCCCCCAGGGCTTAGAGGTAGATCGGGTTGTCCGGGAATTCTTTGTGGAACGGGGGGTGGGTTCTGCTCTTAAGCACCGGACCGGCCACGGAATTGATACGGAATGTCATGGTTCAGGGGTTAACCTTGATAGCGTTGAGTTCCCCGACCATCGGCTGCTCCTGGATGGCTCTTGTTTTTCCATAGAACCGGGGTTATATTTTGAGCGTTTTGGATTCCGTACTGAAATCGATGTGTATATCTGGGAAGGCCGGCCGTATGTGTCGGGTAAAGAACGTCAGTATGAGCTGTTACGAATGTAAGGAATAAAAGACCGTTATGAAAACCTATCCTCAGTTACCGTCTCTTTTGTCGTTTATACAGGAGGGGAGTACCTTTGTTGTGGCGGGCCACAAAGAGCCCGATGGCGATTGTGTGGGAAGCCAGCTGGCCCTGGCGTCGGTCCTTCGTCGTCTTGGAAAAGAAACAATCCTCTGTAATGAGGGGCCCTTTAAACGACCTGAGGTACTTCCCTATGAAACCTATTTTAGTGCTACCCTTCCTCCGGCAGGGGCACAGGACCGCCGGGTAATTATTGTGGATTGCTCCAGCCTTGAGCGGACCGGAACTCTTATGGATAGCCTTAAACCCTATCCCCTGGCGGTAGTGGATCACCATGCAACGGGCAAACCGGAAGGAACCGTGATATTTCTTGATCCTACGGCTCCTTCGGTGACATTTTTGGTGCTCCATATCATCGAAGCCCTGGGGCTTACCCCGACCACAGAAGAAGCGGAACTTCTTTTGTTCGGCCTCTGCACCGATACGGGATTTTTTCGGCACCTGGATGTAGGTAGTGAAGAAACCTTTTTAGCCGTGGCTCGCCTGGTACAGGCCGGGGCTAGCCCAAAAAAAATCTTCCAATGGATTAACGGCGGGAAAAGCCTGGATTCTCGCTTCCTTTTGGGAAGATTGCTGCTGCGAACCCAATCGTATTATGGGGGAAAGCTGCTTGTGTCCTACGAAACGCTGGAAGACTCCCAGGAATTTGGCCTTGAGGGTCGGGATTCGGATATGCTGTATCAGCTACTACAATCGGTGCGGGGAGTGGAGGCTATCGCGGTACTTCGTCAGGAAAGCGCCGAAACCTGTACCGTGGGCTTGCGTTCCCGGGACAGTATCGATGTTTCTCGTATAGCGGCCCGATTTGGTGGAGGTGGCCATCGGCAGGCGGCGGGCTTCCTTACAAAGGGAACAGTCTCGGAACTCAAAGAAACTTTAGTTGCCGCCTTTGAAGAATGTTTTACGATTTCTCCGTAAGCCCCCTCGGCATAGTCTTTTGATGGTATAGCCCAAGCCGTCATTGGCGGATTACTCTCTCTTGCTTCCTGTCGTAGCTGCCTTTGATACGACAGGAAGATTCTATCCTCGGCTTATATCGAAAATTAACCGAAAGTAGGATAGATCATAATGATTCGCTATCCTGATTTGTAACAAAGTGTATCAAAATCTCTAAAATCTCTACGATAAATAAGAGGCGTTGTAAATCACTAAGAATATTGATTGCTGGATTTTGTAACAAAATGTAACAGAATCTCTAAAATCTCCATGATTTTTATAGTTGTTGCTATTTCTATCTGTTTTCTTTATAATGATTTAATAAAAAATTGTGTTATCTCCTAGGTTTCTGCTCTGTCTGGCATGTTCTGTGCTTTCTCCTCTACAAATACAATTTTCCTATCATAGGAAAACAGTAAGGGAGGATGTCATTTATGGAAGATCTTGATGTATTATACCGACAGTACCAAGAGGGGAAAATAGAACGGAGCAGTCTAGAACGTTCTATTTTTTCGTTACTATGTACTTATCCGGCCCGTTTTCGTTTAGCCCATATGTCTCAGGAGGATCGACTGGACCTGGTATCCGAGCTTTTTCCCTATGTTCGCCGGGCCATAGAACAGTACAAAGAGGTGGGCTCTTCCTTTAGTGCCTATCTGTATTCGTGGATTCAGTGGGGAGTAAAGGGGTATCACCGGACAGAGAAAAAAGGTAAAACCATGGAGGAACTGTATTGGAAATTAACCTGTGAAACCGAGCCTATGGTAGCTGAACCGGTGGCCCTTGAAGAAGAAACTGGGGACCCTCCACAGGGAGATACTTCTGGTACTGGTTTTCAAGGCAAAAGGTTAAATAAACAACATATTTTATTCTTGGTGTTAAAATGTTATCGTTATATTTCCGATGATTTTGCCCGTCGCATTGCTCAGCGCCTGGGGATGAAAGAGGAGGCCCTTTTTTCTTTGATAGAAAAAGTAAAAAAGGTAAGGGAGCGCCATGATATCTGGATAGATACCCTTACAGAACGGAAACAGCGCTATACATTGAGGATCCTGCTGTTAAAACGGGAGCTTGCCCATCCTGATCTATCAGAGCATAAGAGAAAGATAATAGAAGAGCGCCTTGCGAAGTTAGAGCAAAGACTAAAGGCGGTAACTCGCCGTTGTCAGTCCCTCAGGACTTCCGCCTCTAATAACGAGGTAGCTCAGGTACTCGGTATTCCGAAAGGTACGGTGGATTCGGGGTGCTATCTTTTGAAATGGCAATGGAAGCGTTTTCACGAGTGATGGGGGATAAATCGCAAAAAACCCACTTTTTACAATGTTGGGCTTACCCAAAAAGCTTAGCCCCCCAGGCCCCTGAGCCGGACATCCTTCCCCAGAGATTGAGCGAGGTTTGCTAGTTTCTGGACCTGTTCGCTTGTGGTATCGGCGGTGCCTTCCCAGTGGGGATCAAGACAGTGTCCACCCCGAAAGGGGGTAAAATACCAGGGACTATTGCCGACAAGGGGGGCTAGTTCTTCAATATCCCCTTCGGTGGTGAAGCCTTCCGGGAGTATGACGGTGCGAAATTCGTGGGCTATCCCACTGGCTTGTACCATTTCACAGCTTTCTCTAAGGAAAAAGGGTATATCTTCGGGACTGGTTGTTTTTGTAGCCCCTTCTGATCTTGTGGGGAGGGGGCGTACTTCCTGATATCGGGAAAGGCCGATTTTAAGATCCACCGCCACATAATCCGGTCGGGTGTCGAGAGGGGCGGAAAGGAGTTTTTTCAACACCTCTGGTCTACTCCCATTGGTATCGAGTTTCACAAAGAAGCCCTGTTCCTTTAAGAGCATAACGAGTTCCGGCAAATGAGGAAAAAGGGTGGGTTCCCCCCCGGTCATCACTACGGCGGGGACCCGATTCTGACGGGCCTCCAGAATTGCCAGGGCCTCTTCCAGACGGATCCATTCTTCTTCGTTTTCCTGAGAAAGAAGGACTAATTCGGGGTTGTGGCACCAGGGACAGCGGAAGTTACAGCCCCGGAAAAAGATTACCGCCGCTAATTTCCCCGGATAGTCCACAAGACTCAGTTTCCGCAGTCCCACCTTCGTGGATTGGGTCCATGAGGGTAAAGGCGTAGCCATATCGGTATGCGCCCCTATGGCGGTTTTATACCGCCGCTGATAAAACTGGCTGTTCAGCGTTTACTAAAATAGCCCACTTTCGGATTGAAGAGGCATCAGTGGCCCGGCCTTGTTCTTTTCCTTGCCCATCCAAAAGGATGGCCGTGGGGGTACTATAAACGCCGTATTCTCGGGCCCGTTCCATCCCTTCCGGCGTTCCCGCATCGATATATTCCGCGGCTATACCGAGTTCTTCTACGGCCGCCTTTGCAGGCGGGCAGGCTGGACACTTATTCTGAATAAAAAGGAGGACCTTCACTCCTGCTGTTGAAATCGCCGTCTCTTCGGGGAAAAGGGCCAGAGAAGGAGAGGCCTCCCTCGCTATAGTTGGTTTTTTTTCTTCCTTTTGGCTCTTTTTCTCTAGGGTAGATTCGGAGACGGTAAAAAGGCGGCGCTCTTTGTATTCTTCTTTTTTACCAATATTCCAGTTCCGCACCGAACGGTAATAGCCTACAATCCGGGTATACACTTCAGTAGGGGTTCCCTCGACGTGGGCAAGTTCTTCCCGGAGTTCCGCCAGTTCCCGTTCAATGTCTGCAAGTGTCCTCATCGTTGTCCTCCCGTGTTGTTTTTGGTGGGGCATGGCCCCCCTTTTTATATTCCCTGTACGTTCTTCGTACAGCTATGGCACACTACAAATCCCTCCCTTTTTTAACAGCCCTTCACAGGTTTTTAGGAAAACCTGTGAAGGGGCTTGGAACGATAAAAAGATGGGCTCATCCTGCAACCATAAGGGCTTCCCGCTCTTTTTCAAGATTAAGGATTCGTTCCCGAAGGGCTTCTTCTCTTTCTTGTTTGCAAAGGGGACAGGTAAAGTGTTCTCCCTTAAGATACCCGTGGACGGGGCACACCGAGAAGGTCGGAGAGATAGTAAAGTAGGGGATCCGATAATTATGGGCAATGGTTTGTACCAGGTCCCGGCATACCCTCCAATCGTCGATGGCCTCTCCCAGGAAGGCATGGAAGACGGTCCCCCCCGTATAGGCGGTCTGAAGGGGCTCCTGTAGATCCAGGGCTTCGAAAATATCATCGGTGTACATGACCGGTAACTGGGTAGAGTTGGTGTAGTAGGGTTCTCGAGTTCCCGCCGTAATGATATCGGGATATCGCTTTTTATCATGGAGCGCCAGCCGATAGGAGGTTGATTCGGCAGGGGTGGCTTCCAAGTTAAAGAGTTCCCCCGTTTCTTCCTGGTAATCGGCCAGACGATTGCGCATAAAGTGCAGGGTCTTAAGGGCAAAGGCCTGTCCCTGGGGGGTTGCGATGTGTACGTCCTTACCGAAGAAATTCAGGAGACATTCGTTCATGCCCACGAGTCCAATGGTATTGAAGTGGTTCTCTAAGGTGTGGAGATACCGCTTTGTATAGGGGAACAGACCGCTTTCCAGAAGTCGGTTGATAACCTTTCGTTTGATTACCAGGCTTTCTTTTGCCAGGTCCATCAATTTCCCAAGCCGTTTGAAAAAGTCCGCCTCATCTTTTGCAAGGTACCCAATACGGGGGAGATTAATGGTAACCACTCCAATGGACCCCGTAAGTTCGTCGGAACCGAAGAGGCCTCCCCCCCGTTTTCGCAATTGCCGTTTATCCAACTGCAGTCGGCAGCACATGGAACGGACATCTCCCGGGTTCAGGTCGGAGTTGACAAAATTCTGGAAATAGGGCGTTCCATACCGGGCGGTCATTTCAAAAAGAAGGCGTGCATTGTCGCTCTCCCAGGGGAAATCCCGGGTAATGTTGTAGGTTGGTATGGGGTACTGGAAGCCCCGGCCCGCCGCATCTCCTTCGAGCATAAGTTCGATGAACATCCGGTTTACCCGGTCCATCTCTTCCTGGCAATCCCCGTAGGTATAGGGCATTTCCACCCCACCCACGATGGCGGGTCGATCCTTAAGGTCCTCAGGGCAGGTCCAGTCAAGGGTTATGTTCGTAAAGGGCGCTTGACTACCCCAGCGGCTCGGCGTATTTACCCCGAAAATGAAACTTTGCAAACACTGTTTGAGCTCTTTATCACTCAATTTGTCCTGTTTTACAAAGGGGGCCACATAGGTATCAAAAGAACTGAAGGCCTGAGCTCCGGCCCACTCATTCTGAAGGCAGCCCAGAAAATTAACCGCCTGCTGCATGAGGGTGCTTAAATGTTTTGCCGGTTTAGAGGTTATTTTATCCTTTACCCCCCCAAGCCCTTCCTGTATAAGCTGCCTCAGGGACCAGCCTGCGCAGTACCCCGAGAACATAGAGAGATCGTGGATGTGAAAATCCGCATTCCGATGGGCTTCGGCTATTTCGGGAGTGTAAATATTCTTTAGCCAGTAATGGGCGGTAATAGTCCCCGAATTATGCAGGATAAGGCCTCCAAGAGAAAAGTTTACATTGGCATTTTCATTAACCCGCCAGTCCGATTGCTGAAGGTACCCATCCATGGTGGCGTCGATATCGAGGAGGAGTTTTTTGGCATCCCGGATTGCTTCATGGCGAGCGCGATACAGAATATAGGCCTTGGCTACCGCCGTTTCTTTTGCTTCGATAAGGGCCGTTTCTACCAGGTCCTGAATTTCTTCAATTGCCGGGATAGAATTGGGATGCCTGCTGGCCATAAGCAGCCGTAGCAATTCTTCTACCCGGTCGGTGATTGCCTCTGCTTTACCTCGTCCATCGGGTGATGCTTCAGGTACTTTTACCGCCATAAATGCCTTGGTTATCGCCGAAAGGATCTTATCCCGATTGTAGGGTTCGATAGCGCCGGATCGTTTTACTACGAATTTACAGGGCGCCGTTCCCGACATATGGGTCGGTTTTTCCCCCCTTTCTCCCTGTTGGAGTTCTGGAAACAAGGATTCTTTCATGCTTTTCCTCCTAACTTTTGAATTTCCTGGACAAATTCATCCAGATTTTCAAAATGGCGATATACCGAAGCAAAGCGGATGTACGCCACTTTATCGATTTCTCCGAGTTTTTTCAGGACCAGTTCGCCAATCTCAGTGCTGGGAATTTCGTGGTTTGCCTTCCCTGCGATAGCTACGGCATCTTCAATTTCATTTACCAGGTTTTCGATGGTCATCTGGGAAACAGGCCGCTTTTCAAGGGCCCGTTGGACACCCCGTTCTATTTTCGCCCGGTCAAAGGGTTCTCGCCGGCCATCCCGTTTGATGACCATAAACTGTTTATCTTCGATACGCTCGTAGCTCGTAAATCGATAGCCACAGTCAATGCATTCTCGGCGTCGCCGAATCGATTCCCCATTGGCAAGGGTCCGGGATTCCACTACCTTATCGTTAAAACTACCACAGTGGGGGCATCGCATACGTTCTCTATTCCTTATCCATCTATAGGAAAAATACTACTCTATATATAGAGTTTTTTATTTTTCAAATGTATTATAACACGCTATAGGTTGGGTGACAAGTCCTAAACATATTTTATTCTATTTTTTACTTCCATTTTTTGAAGAAAACTGGTATGCTAAGGGATGTGTGGTCTCCGTACCTAATACCATCCCAAGCGCAATACATTGCTTTGTGGGATCTGAAGAGGAGAGGCGATGCGGATAGGCATAGATACGTTTGGGTGTGATAGTGGAGAATCGGGTATTGGTGTCTATCTTAAGTATCTTTTACGCTATCTTCCCCGGGTATCTGCCAGGTATGAACTTTTTGGCTGGGAATTTGACCGGTATGCCTTTACCGATGTGGCGGAAGACCTGGAGTTTATTTCCCAGTCCTTTAGGACAGGACGGACTGCCAATTCTTTGTGGCATATCTTTCGGTATCCTGAATTTGCCCGCCAGCGCGGCTATGAGGTGTGTTTTTTCCCCGCCGCGAATCGGCGGCTTCCCTGGAAGTCTCCCTGTCCCACGGTGGGTACGGTTCATGATTTGGGAGCCTACCGGGGGCCCCTGCGGAATAGGGAGCAGTTGGGGGCGGTGCTTCGGCTTGTGTTCCCTGACTCGATTCGGCACCTGGATAGAATTATCGCCGTCAGTGAATGGGTAAAACAAGAACTCATTGAGGTAGCTCGAGTAAAACCCCACCGGGTCGTGGTAATCCCGAACGGTATCGATACCAGTGCTTTTTATCCCCGCCCTAAGAACGAAGAAAGTGTTTTACTGATTCAGCCTTTTAGCTTCAAGCGTCCCTATATTCTCTATGTTTCTCGAATTGAATATCCCCTTAAGAATCATATCCGCCTTATTCAGGCCTTTGAAATCTTTAAAGAGCGAACCCGCTTTCCTCATCGCCTGGTGTTAGCTGGAGCTGATCGGAAGGGGGCCGAGAAGGTAAAACGGGCGGCCATGCAATCAAAGTATCGCCAGGACATATTTTTTACCGGCTACTTTCCTTATAAACACTTACCAGAGCTCTATGCTGGGGCAGATATGGTGGTGTTTCCTTCCCTGTATGAAGGTTTTGGCCTTGGGGTTCTTGAAGCGATGGCCTGTGGGGTTCCCGTGGCCTGCGCCCGGGCGGCTTCCCTGCCTGAGACGGCGGAACATGGGGCTCTCTATTTTGATCCCTACTCACCGGAAGATATGGCCGATCGAATGGTAACCCTTGCAACAGACAGGAGCGTTCATCGGGAATGTCGACAGCGGGGGTTGGAACGGGCCCAACAATTTTCTTGGGAACGCTGCGCCCAGGAAACCTTTAAGGTTTTAATGGAAGCCGCGGGCCGCTAGGAATATCAAAGTGTGCTACTTTCGGGTGAAAGGGTAGTAGCCGGGGTTTCTTCTTGGGGGAATAGAAAAGCAAAAACTTCGGCAGCTTTTTCTACATAGTGGATAGAAAGGGCCCGAAGGATATCCTTGTCCAGTTCTTCCAGATCTTCCTTGTTCCCTTGGGGAAGGATAACATTTGTAATCCCGTTCCGCAGGGCCGCAAGGAGTTTTTCTTTAAGCCCTCCGATAGGGAGTACCCTGCCCGTAAGGGTAAGTTCTCCCGTCATTGCCACAAGGGAGCGGGGGGCTCGTTGCAAGAGACAGGAAAGAAGGGATGATGCCAGGGTGATGCCTGCCGAAGGCCCATCCTTGGGGATCGCTCCTTCCGGTACATGAATGTGAAAATCGTATTTGGTAAAATTCTCGTTGGGAACGTTGAGTTCTTGACCCATGCTTCGAAGGAAAGAAAGGGCGATGCGGGCGCTTTCTTTCATCACGTCACCCAGGTTGCCTGTTATGATAAGTTCTCCCGAGCCTTCAAAGCGAACCGTTTCTACGGGGAGCATGGTTCCCCCGGTTTCTGTCCAGGCAAGGCCGTAACAAACCCCGATGCGGGATTCGGTGTATACCAGGTCGTGTTTATATTTTCGGTTCCCCAAAAGTTTTGAAAGGGTGGAAACCCGAATGGTTCGGCTAAAGCTTCCTATGGGTTTTTCTTCCGTGCCGTACCCTTTTGCAAGGGCTTCCCGGGCAAGTTTCCGGCTGCAGTGGGCTATCTCCCGTTCTAAATTGCGCACCCCCGATTCCATGGTACGATAGCGAATGATATCAAAAATTGCCTCATCCTGAAAGGTAATATGGGCTTCGCCGAGGCCATTTTCTGCAAGTTGTTTTGGAATAAGATACTGTTTTGCAATCTGGAGTTTTTCATTTTCCCCATACCCGGGAACTTCTATTACTTCCATTCGGTCAAGAAGGGGGTGGGGGATGGTGTGCAAGGAGTTGGCCGTCGCAATGAAAAGCACCTTGGAAAGATTGTAAGGGACCTCGAGGTAATGATCTACGAAGGCATTATTCTGTTCTGGATCCAGAACCTCTAACAGGGCTGCCGCCGGGTCTCCTCGAAAATCCGAGGATAGCTTATCAATCTCATCAAGTAGAAACACCGGATTAATGGTGGCCGCCTTTTTCATGGATTGGAGAATTTTTCCCGGCAGGGCCCCGACATAAGTTTTTCGGTGTCCCCGGATTTCCGCCTCGTCCCGAACACCACCGAGGGAAACCCGCACAAAGTTCCGTCCTAGGGCCCGGGCAACCGAACGGCCAAGGCTGGTTTTCCCGGTACCAGGGGGACCGACAAAGCAAAGAATTGGTCCCCGAGTGGCGTCGGTCAATTTTCGAACGGCCAGGTATTCTAGGATGCGTTCCTTGGCCTTTTTCATATTGTAGTGATCTTCGTTAAGAATCGTTTCGGCCCTTTCTAGATCCGGATTATCGGTTGTTTGTTCTATCCAAGGGAGATCGAGAATCCATTCGAGGTAGCCTCGTAGCACGCCCGCTTCGGGGGACATGGCCTGGAGCCGTTTTAAACGACGCAGTTCCTTTTTTGCCTTTGCAAGGACCTCCTCAGGGAGTCCCCGGGCATTCAGATTTTTTTCTATTTCATCAAATTCATCTTCTTCTGCCTCATCCTTCCCCAGTTCTTTGCGGATTTCCTTTAATTGTTCATTTAAAATGTACTCCCGCTGGGTCTTATCCATGCGGCTTTTTACTTTACTGGCTATGCTTTTTTGAAGGGAGGCCACTTCCGTTTCTCGTTCGATTGTTTCGTACACCTGTTGTGCCCGAGCTTTGAGATCTTCCTGGGCCAGGAGTTCAAGTTTACGTTCTGTTTTCAGAGGAAGGGTATGGGATACCAGATTACAGACCTTTTCCAGATTCTCGATTCTTAGAACATCCGAGAGGAGTTCCTGGTTTACCTTTTTTGATACTTCCGCGTACTGACTAAAGGACTGTTGAATGGAACGGAGAAGGGCCACTAATTCAGGTTCCTCAGGAGGAGGGTAATAGGGATTGCCTATGAGGGAACGGACGGTGACGTAGGGAAGATTGTTCTTTTTACTTCTTTTGATAACCTCAGCCCGGTACTCTCCCTGGAGAACCACCCGATAGCTAATATCGGTATGACTCATGTGTCGCTGTATATAGGCTACCGTTCCATATCTTGGATTTTCCGTATCAAAGGGGTCCCGGCAACCAAAAGCACTTTTACAGGCCGCGAAGATTCGATTGCCATTGTATACAATGGCTTCATCGATAGCCTTGATCCCCTTGGGAGTACTTACCACAATGGAAACTACCGTGTCAGGAAAGAGCACAAAATCATCTAACAAAAGAATGGGGAGTTTTTCGGTGATTCTCCCCTCAGGATGAAGAGAAAAAATTTTCATGCGCTCTTTTGTAAGACGATGATTTCTGGCCGCTCAGATTTAAGGATTACGTCCTTCGTAACAACTACCCGCTTCTTTCCCGGAATGGAGGGAATCTCGAACATCACATCGGTCATTATTTTTTCTACAATGGCCCGTAAGCCCCGGGCGCCCGTTTTTTGCTTGATGGCCGTATCAGCGATGGCATCGATGGCTTCGTCGGTGAATTCCAGGTCTACCCCATCGATAGCCAGGGACGCCTTATACTGCTTCAGAATGGCATTCCTTGGCTCGGTGATAATCCGCTTAAGGTCTTCCTTTTTTAGGTCATCCAGGGTGACGGTGATGGGAAGCCGGCCGATGAATTCGGGGATCATACCGAATTTGATAAGATCATCCGGGTGAAGGGCATTGTACAATTCCCGGAGATCCTTGTCTTTTCGATGTCGTACATCGGCTCCGAATCCCATGGGATGCTGGGAAATCCGTTGCTCAATGAATTTGTCCAATCCCACAAAGGCTCCACCGCAAATAAAGAGAATATTGGTGGTGTCGATGCGAATCATCTCCTGGTTAGGATGCTTGCGTCCTCCCTGGGGAGGTACCGAAGCGATGGTTCCTTCAATGATCTTAAGGAGGGCCTGTTGTACCCCTTCGCCGGATACATCACGGGTAATGGAAACATTTTCCCCTTTTTTGGCTATCTTATCAATTTCGTCGATGTAGACGATGCCCCGTTCTGCGGCGGCAATGTTCCCACCCGCATTCTGGATGAGTTTGAGGAGGATGTTTTCCACATCTTCTCCCACGTAGCCCGCTTCGGTCAGGGTTGTTGCATCCGCAATCGCAAAGGGGACCTTCAGTTTTCGAGCCAGGGTCCGGGCTAAGAGGGTTTTCCCCGTTCCAGTGGGACCGATGAGCAAGACGTTAGACTTCTCTATTTCCACATCATCGGGGGTTCGGGCAGGATTGGCAATCCGTTTGTAGTGGTTATATACAGCCACTGACAGGGCCTTTTTTGCTTCTTCCTGTCCAATGATGAATTGGTCGAGGTATTCCTTAATTTCCCGGGGGGTGGGAATTTCCCCGGTGAATTGGGTTGCCAATTCTTGATCCTCTTCGGCGAGGATCTTACGACAGACCTCAACACATTCATCGCAGATGAACACATCATTGGGACCCGCAATGAGCCGGCGGGCCATATCGGCACTCTTGCCACAGAACGAACAAGCCCGTTCGTTTATTCCCATGCCGTTACGCAGTCGTGCCATGTTTTTCCCTCTTGAGAATAGCGTCTACCATCCCATATTGTACCGCATCCTGGGCGGCCATGAAGAAGTCCCGCTCAATATCAGCGGCTATCTGTTCCACCGTTTTACCCGTATGATGGGCAAAATACTCGATGGTGAGTTTCTTAAGCCGGAGAATCTCCTTTGCCTGGATCCCAATATCTGCAGCCTGCCCCTGAGCCCCTCCCCAGGGTTGATGGATAAGAACCCGGGAAGAGGGAAGGGCAAAACGCTTACCGGGACTGCCCGCTGCGAGCAGGAGGGCCGCCATGCTCGCCGCCTGCCCGAGACAAATGGTCTGGACGGGACACTTGATGTATTGCATGGTATCGTAAATAGCAAGCCCCGCCGTTACGGAACCGCCGGGTGAATTAATATACAAACTGATATCTTTTTCAGGGTCCTGCCCTTCAAGAAACAGAAGCTGGGCTACCACAAGATCCGCTGTAATATCGTTGATTTCCCCATCGAGGAACACAATGCGGTCTTTTAAAAGACGGGAGTAGATATCATAAGAACGCTCTCCCACTCCCGTCTGCTCTACTACAATTGGTACCAGGTTATTCATGTACTCCATATCTATAATCTACCTACTTCTGCCCCATAAGGTCCAGGTACTTTTGCTTTTTTCCTTTTTTTACTTTTACCTCGCCCAGGAGAAGATCGAACAATTTCTGCTGCTGGAGATCTTCTTTTAAATACGCCTTATTAGTATCATCGTAATATTTTTTTATTTCCTCAAGGCTTATGTTCATTTCCTGGGCCTGTTTCGCAATTTCCTGTTCTACCTCTTCATCGCTCACGGTAATACTCAAATTCTTTATAAGGGTATCGACGATCAGTTGCTTCTTGAGATTCCGTTCTACATCAGGCCGCCATTCATTTAAGAGTTCTTCGAGATTTTTCCCGTTCGCTTGGTAAATTTGAATGAGCTGATCCACCGACATGTTCAGACGCCGGGCTACCGAGCGCAGGCGGCTTTCTTCTTCGAGTCGAATCATGGATTCCGGAAGATCGATGGTGCTTGCTTCCAGGAGTTTGTCCAGGATCTGCTGGATCTTAAGCTCCCGTTTCCGCTGTTCCAGGTTTTTTTCCAGCTTTTGTTTCAGGTCTTTTTTAAGATCCTCTAGTTTTGTGTATTTTGCATCCACATCTTGAGCAAATTCATCGTCCAGGTCGGGTAATTTTTTCTCTTTCAGCGCTGTTATGGTGACTGTAATAGTCTTGGTTTTTCCTGCAAGCTCGGGAAACTCAAAATCCTCAGGGTATGATTTGGTGATTGTCTTGCTTTCTCCTTTTTTCATCCCCAGGATTTCATCGTCAATTTTATAGTAGTTCATACCGGACCCAACGGTAAAGACAAAATCCTCCCGTTCTGTCCCCGGAATTACTTCTCCCCCTTCGTTTACTTCTGCATAATTGATAGTAACCACATCATTGGCAGCGATGGGAGATCCTTCTGCCTTATCGATGACAAAGGCGTTCCGTTCCCGTAGGGTTTCGAGTTCTGTTTTAATGTCTTCATCGGTAATTTCGACGACCGGTTCTTCGACTTCGATCCCCTTGTAGGAACCCACCGTGACGGTGGGGAACACGTCATAGGTGACAGAAAAGGAAAGGTCCTTTTCCAGAGAAAACTCGGGAACTTCCCGCAGGGTCGGTTGGGAATAGGGGAGGGGACGATCGGTGGCGGGAAAATCCTCCGCATCCAGGACTTCTTTAAGGGCCTTTTCGATAAGTTTACCGAAGGCATCTGCCTTTACCGCTTCTCCGAGCTTTCGTTCTACAAGATCCTGGGGGGCCTTCCCTTTCCGGAAACCCGGCAGTTGAATGTTTTTGGCGTAGTAACTGAGTACATCCGTATATTCTTTCCGGACCTCTTCTTGAGCTACCTTCACCGTAAGCTGAACCTGGGAGTGTTCTTTCTTTTCAATTTCTCTGGATACTACCACGGTAATCCCTCTTGTGTGGAAAAATGGGGCAAATCATATACAAGATTTGCCTGACCTGGGACGCATCATTGTGCCCTGGCTTGAAAAAAAAGGCGACCCGATGGCCGGATCGCCCCATCGTTACGAGCGGGAAACGGGGCTTGAACCCGCGACATCCACCTTGGCAAGGTGGCGCTCTACCACTGAGCTATTCCCGCATACCCCAGGTGGGACTCTTTTCTAGAAGAACCCCACGGTGCTTGCGAGAGAAGGGACTTGAACCCTTACGCCTGAGGCACTAGATCCTAAGTCTAGCGTGTCTACCAATTTCACCACTCTCGCATGCCGGTGGTATATATTACAGCCGCAACTACTGTACTGAAAAGTCCCGGTTCTGTCAATAGGATTGAGGTTAAGGTGCTCTCTAAATATATGCTTTATAACATTTTGTGTTTCTTTAAGGTTTTATTTACAGTGACTATTGGGTATCAAAATAAAAAAACCGTGCAATTCCTGCACGGTTGTAAAGCGGGAAACGGGGCTTGAACCCGCGACATCCACCTTGGCAAGGTGGCGCTCTACCACTGAGCTATTCCCGCAGATGAGCCGCGAAGGGATCGAACCTTCGACCCGCAGATTAAGAGTCTGCTGCTCTGCCAGCTGAGCTAGCGGCCCAAAATACTCGCCCCTGACGGACAGAATGCTCTATCCTCACAGCGACTGTTTCTGTCCCGTAGCTCGGTACTATCGGAAAGTCCCCTTCTTCATTACGCACGGGCCTTTTCTCCGTTAACCGGAGACTGTAGTACCCTCCACTGCTACAGAACATCCTGCGTCCGGAGGGACTCGAACCCCCGGCCTACGGATTCGAAGTCCGTCGCTCTATCCAGCTGAGCTACGAACGCATATGTTGTATGAGCGCCGGATCCGATGCCGCATGGGTGGATGACGGGGCTCGAACCCGCGACACCCAGATCCACAGTCTGGCGCTCTACCAACTGAGCTACATCCACCGTCGACTGACAGGGCTTACTATGCACCAAAAACAAAAAATAGTCAATACTTCTGTTGACGAAAAACCGTTCCTGTCGTAGCATAAAGCGAGTTGCTGCTTGGGGAGCCAGGAATGGCTGGCTGAGAAAGGGACGTCCCCTGACCCATGAACCTGATCCGGGTAATACCGGCGGAGGAAAGCAGGTGGTGGATAAATGTTTTCTCCCTTCCTTGGTTTAGTTTTTTCTAACTGAAACAAATCTATTCCTCTCCAGGCAGTCCCGGGTGATCCAGCATAAGGGAGATGTACATCATGAAACAGCTTCTTACTATTGCAGGGAGCGATGCCTCTGGAGGGGCGGGTATCCAGGCGGATCTTAAAACCTTTGCTGCCCTTGGTTGTTACGGTATGTCTGTGGTTTGTGCTGTGACGGCCCAAAATACCCAGGCGGTGCTCCAGGTGCATAGCATACCGGAAGAGATGATTGGTGCCCAGATTGAGGGGATTTTTCAGGATATTCGGGTAGATGGGGTAAAAATAGGTATGGTAGGGAATGCCGCTGCGATACGAACGGTAGCCCAGCATCTTCGGTTTTATCGGCCACCTCTGGTTGTCCTAGACCCTGTCATGGTCTCCAAAAGCGGCTATCCCCTTTTGGATCCCCAGGACCGTCAGGTACTCGTGGATGAACTATTTCCCCTGGCAGATCTTATAACTCCTAATATTTATGAGGCTGAGGTTCTTACCGGAGAATCTATTCAGAATATTCAAGATATGGAACGGGCTGCGCACAAGCTTCTTTTCTTAGGGGCCCGGGCGGTACTTCTTAAGGGGGGCCACCTTGCTGCTCAGTGTGACGATCTCTTAGCGACCGATTCATCGATAAAAGTCTTTCCGGGTATTCGTATTGTTAGCGTTCATACCCATGGGACTGGTTGTTCCTTATCATCGGCTATTACTGCCCTTTGGGCCCGGGGAAGCAATCTTGAAGAGGCCATAGCGGAGGCAAAAGCCTGGCTTACGGAAGCAATTAAAGAGGGGATCCCCTTAGGAAAGGGGCACGGACCGGTACATCATTTTCATGCTTTTTATGATAGGGAGGGACTGCCCAGGCAAAAAAGGCAGTAAAAAAAGAAGGGGAAAGTATGCAATATTGTGAAAATGAAGAACCAACCCAGAACTTGTCCATTCCGGCAGGAGGCATCCTTTGTGTTATCACGGGCCGGTTTTTATGTGCTCCTGACCAGTATCAAACGATGCTGGAAAACATATTGGAAGCTCGTCCTGATATGATTCAACTGAGGGAGAAAAAATTAGAAGGAATACCGGCTGTGTCGGATCGGGTATTTTATGAAGAGGGCCGTTGGCTGAGGGCGCAGTGCCGAGAAAGAGGTATCCTTTTTATTGTGGATGATCGGCTTGATATGGCTATGGCCCTCGATGCAGATGGAGTACATTTAGGCCGAAAGGATCTTCCCCTTTTGGTAGCTCGAAAACTCTGGGGACGGAACAAACTCTATGGTGTTTCGGTTGGTACTATTGAGGAGGCCCAGCAAGCAGAACTGCAGGGAGCACGTTATCTGGGCTATGGAGCAGTATTCCCTACTGAAACAAAACAGGATATCCGACCCAATAATCTTGAAGGGCTTGAGGCAGTGTGCAGCGCGGTACGAATTCCTGTGTTAGCTATCGGTGGTATCGGGATGGATCAGGTTCCCCAGGTGATGAAGCGAGGGTGTGGTGGAATTGCGGTGGTGTCCGCTGTATGGAAAGCTCCTCATCCTGGTATAATGGTACGAACCATAAAGAATCTCATGGCTGAAAATTGGAATTATCAAACAATAGGAGAAACAAATGCATCTTGAGTCAATAATTCAGCAGGTACTTGATGGTACACCAGTAGATAAAGAACAAGCCCTGTTCCTTGTTACGGTTCCTCTCGAACCGCTTTGTGAAGGGGCAGAAAAGATTCGTCGTCACTTCTGTGGGAATGTTTTTGATGTGTGTGCTATTGTGAACGCCCGTAGTGGTCGTTGTCCTGAGGATTGTAAATTTTGTGCCCAGTCGGTGTATTATGTAACACCGGTTCAGGAATATCCTCTTTTGTCTGAAGAAAAAATTCTTGAACAAGCCCGTCTTTGTGCCAGGGCGGGTATTCATCGGTTTTCTATTGTGATTTCTGGAAGATCGGTTGAGTCAAAAGAACTAGAAAGAATTTGTAAAATAATTAGAGGAATTAAAAAAGAAACAGAACTTTATGTCTGTGCCTCATTAGGGATCCTTGAGGAATCTCAGTACCGGAGTCTAAGAGAAGCAGGCCTTGATCGAATTCATAATAATCTAGAAACGGCTCCTCGTTTTTTCCCTTTTGTCTGTAGTACCCATACCTACGAAGAAAAAGTCAATGCGATTCGCCTGGCCCAAAGATTTGGGTTTTCGGTATGTTCTGGCGGGATTTTTGGGCTAGGGGAGACCATGGAGGATCGTATCGATATGGCCTTTGTGTTACGGGAACTTGGAATACTCTCGGTTCCCCTAAATTTACTTGATCCCATTTCGGGCACTCCTTACGAGAAAAACCCCGTTCTTTCTGAGAAAGAATTTCGGCGCATTGTAGCTATTTTTCGCTATATTTTACCCCAGGCTTATCTTCGTCTTGCGGGAGGTCGAAGGTTGCTCTCTGATAAGGGTGCAGCCTGTTTCCGGTCGGGAGCAAATGCGACAATTTCAGGCAACCTGCTTACTACCAGCGGCATTCCTTTTGTGGAGGACCGACGAATGCTTCATGAACTTGGTTTTCAGTTGTAAAAAATGGAGCCGCCGGTCCCCCGTACTGACTTTCCCTTATTTTTCTAAAATTTTCCGTAGGGATCCGTACAGTTTTTTCGGTTGTTTGTTTTGGTCAAAGGGATGGGCGCTACCGTAACCAGCGAAGGTTCCCGGAATCCAACTGTAGGCATCGGTATAGCCCCAGAGCACAAAGCATGAAATATTTTCTTCCCGGGCAATCCGCAAAAGGTCCTCATACACTGCCTGCTGGGCCGCCTCTTTTTCGGGGGTGACGGGTAGTTTTATGCGGACATCCACTTCGGTAAAGGAGACCGTAAGTCCCAGATCCCGGAACCGCTTAATGTTTGCCTGTAAAGCTTCTTTATTTACCGGTAGTTCCGCCAGCATGTGGAGTTGGAAACCTACCCCATCGATGGGAACTCCCCGATCAACCATACCCTTGACCAGGTTATAAAAGGCATCCCCTTTCACCGTTCCCGCGTATTCGTTGTTGTAATCGTTCAAGATCAGTTTTACCGACGGATCAGCCTGCCGGGCCGTTTTAAAGGCTATATCGATGTATTCGGGCCCAATGGTTCGCATCCAGATTGAATTGCGCAGTACCCCGTTGTCATCGATAACTTCATTGCAAACATCGTATTCGTAGAATTTGCCCTTGTAGCGGGTAAGGACTTCTGTAATGGTTTCCGTAAGAACCTTCAGGGCTGCTTCCTTATCTGACAGGTTGTTGATAAACGGCGGATTTTGATTATGCCATACAAAGGTGTGGCCCCGGAGTTTCATCCGATTCTCCTCGGCAAATCGCACAAGATTATCCACGTCGGACCAGTTCCAGAAGGTAGCGGTGGGACGGAGATATTGAAGTTTCATGATGTTTTCTGCCACAAGGATATTAAAGTTATCTTTTAATAACTTGGAATCCTTGGGGTCCAGGAGATCCCCTGGGCGAACCGCCACACCAAAAAGAAATCCCCGGGAATCCACCACAGATCGCATGGTCCTGGGGGCACAGGATAAGAACACTGTGAGGGATATAAACGTTCCAACAAGTAGAAGTCCCCTCTGAATAGGTCGTTGTATCATTACTTACCTCCGCAAAAAGGTATATTCACCCACTCTGTAGTAATAGTGGGTGTGATGGTCCCCAGAATAAATACTGAAGCCCTATACTGTCTTAAGTATGAGGGTATAGAAAAGTATTGGCTATAGAGCAAATTACCTATTCTGGTCGACTTGCCTCTTCTAAAAAGCTTAAAATTTCGCGGGCCTCTTCGTAGCTGGACCCACAGGTGTCCGGATGGGGGATAAAATTGCGACACACCTCTGGATAATGAAGAGTATTATGGATACGGCAGTAACGATGTTCATCGAGATGGATACAGGGCGTCCCTGCGGCTTTTCCTGATGGCATGCCCGGAAGGCCTGGCCCTGCCGGAGGGATGGGGGAAGAGATGGAAATCCAGATACAGCAGGCTCCGCAACCAGGACGGCAACGGAAAGAAAGGCTATCCGAAGGAGCGTTAGGTTGCAAAGGATTTCTGTTCATCCTGCCGCTCCAAAGCGCCCTTTAATCTGGGCAAAATAATCTGCCGCCTCCTCAGGGCTTTCTATGGCCTGTTCTCCTTCGTGGTATTCCACCAGGTGCTGGGGAATTTCTTCCAGAAAAGGGGAGGGTTTACATTCAACAAGGCTTTGTAAACGCTTACGCTGGCGGCAACTGGTAATATACAATTTGTCGCGGGCCCGGGTAATGGCCACATAAAAAAGTCGCCGCTCTTCTTCGATATTTCCTTCCCCTTCTTCGAGACTGCGGGCATGGGGAATAAGCCCGTCCTCGGCTCCGGCGATAAAGACCACGGGAAACTCGAGCCCCTTGGAGGCATGGATCGTCATAAGATTGACCTTACCCCGCTGGTTTTCTTCGTTTTCGTCATCTCGGGTGATCAAACTAATACGATTTAAATATGGATATAATGTGGGATCCAGATTGTCTGGGTCATTTTCCCAGGTTTCTATGGATTGAATAAGATACTCAATGTTGAGAAACTTGAAGCGGGCGGCCTTTTCGTTTTTGTTGTATTCGGTGACCAGGTAGCTCCAGTAATCGATGTTATCCACCAGGGCCCGGACTTTTTTTGCCAGTCCCCGTTTTCCCAGCATTTCTCCGCGATAAAATTCAATCAAGGTGATAAAACCTTCCACATCAATTTTGCCCTTTTCAGAGAAGAGGGTATCCGGTGCATAGCGGAGGCGATTCATGGCATCCCAGACGGAGGTATGCTGCTCCCGGGCAAAGGTGGTAATATGCTCTACCGCCGTTTTCCCGATGCCCCGACGGGGTGTATTGATGATCCGCAGAAGATTGATATCGTCGTCGGGGTTCGCAATGACCCTGAGGTAGCTGATGATATCCTTGATTTCCTTTCGTTGAAAGAAACTGGATCCCCCCGAAAGGCGGTACGGAATATTTTCGGCCAGAAAGGCCTCTTCTAGGTGGCGGAACATGGAGTTGGTTCGCACGAGCACCCCAAAATCGTCATACCTTCGTTTTTCCTTCATCATAAGGGAGCGAATGGTATGGGCTATAAAATCGGCCTCTTCGCTTTCATTGGGGGGAAAGAATATCTCGATAGGCTTACCGCCCCCATTGCCAGACCAGAGTTTCTTGTTTTTCCGGTTGGTATTATGAGAGATAACGCCGTTGGCCGCTTCAAGGATAGTGGTGGTTGACCGGTAGTTTTGTTCAAGCTTAATTTCCACCCGATCCGGGAAATCCCGTTCGAACATCAGGATGTTTTCGTAATTTGCTCCCCGCCAGGAGTAAATAGACTGGTCGTCGTCTCCCACGACACACACGTTTCGATCGGCCAAAAGTCGCAGGAGCCGATACTGGATGAGACTGGTGTCCTGAAATTCATCTACCATGAGATACCGGTACTGATTCTTATAGCTTTGGAGAACCTCCGGATATTTTTCGAATAGTTCGATGGGAAGCACCAGAAGGTCATCAAAATCGACGGCATTAAATACCTTAAGACTGTGCTGGTATTCCCGGTAGACCCCCTCGTACTCGTCGTTGGCCCTGTCGCCCCAGTGGTAGCGGCCTATTTTCACGTTAGAAAAGAGCTGACCAATCTTATAGAGATCTACCCCCTCAGGAGAAAGGCCGCATTCCCGCAGGCTCTCTTTGATGAGTTGATTTCGGTCCGTTTCGTCATAAATGGAAAAATTCGAGCGATACCCCAATTTTTCTATCTGTTCCCGCAGAATCTGGACCCCAAAGGCATGGAAGGTGCTTACCGTCAGATTATGGAGTTTTTTACCGGTGAGTTCCCGGACGCGCTCTTGCATTTCCCGGGCTGCCTTGTTGGTAAAGGTAAGGGCCAGAATCGCCGATTGGGGGATACCCTTTTCAAGCATATAGGCGATCCGATAGGTGATAACCCGGGTTTTCCCCGATCCGGCCCCGGCGATAATCAGGACGGGCCCTTCGATGGTGGTTACCGCCTGAATTTGTTCTGGATTAAGCTCATCTTGAAATCGTAATTTCGTCATGGGCTCATTATAGGGTTTTTACAAAGATTGAAAAAGCCGTAAGTCCCAGGAGCACCACCGCCGTCACAATGATTCCTGCGAGGGCAACCCCGATGGTTACGGAGAGGAGGGTTTTTTTCCTGTCCAGCCCCAGCACCCAGGCCCCCAGGGTCCCTGTCCAGGCCCCGGTAACCGGCAGGGGAACGGCCACGAAGGCCGCAATCCCCAGCCAGCCCCACTTTTCAATCTGGGGATGAATTTTGATTCGGGCCCGTTCGATAATCCGGTTAAAGAAACGCTCATACCAGGGAAGGTGAGAAAGAAGCCGGTGAAGCGTAGCCAGGAACAGCCAGCAAAGGGGCGCCACCAGGGCATTCAGAGCCACACTATAAAGATAGGCAAGGGGCCAGCTCATACCCTGGGCAATGGCGTAGGGGATGGCTCCCCGCAATTCCGATATGGGAAGGATGGCCAGAAGGCCCGTCCAAAGCAACGTTTCAATGCTCATATGTGATACTCCAGATGAGGGTAGTTGTGGGAACCCCCTTACACTACTAAAAAGGAGTAAAAAATAAAAGGGGCCCCTTCCTCATCTTCTGAGTCTGCGATGCAATGACTCTCTGGAGAAGGCTCACCAGGGTCTCTTCCATTTTTTGCAATTAAAAAATTGAAAACTAAAAGAGGAGATAGTATACTCTTTTCCGTATGAAAGACCCCAACGAACCGCTTTCTGTCCCTTCTGAAAAAGCCATAGTGGTTACCCAGTCCTGGGGGGATTATTGGCTCATTATTGGTGTGTTATATGGACTCATATTGCTGATAGGATGGAAGCAGTTTACTTCGAACTGGACGACCTTTCTTATTTTTGTATATTGCGCTCTCCAGGTAATGCTTCCTACCTTTCTTGCTTTTAAGTATCTTGCCATGAGAAAATTGATTATGACCCCTTCAGGGGTGGTGATTGAAGTTGGGGATAAGCGCGAAGAGATTGTTTACAAAAAAGAGGCTCTCCAGAAAATCAAGGTGGACTATGTGTCCGGCTTCATCCTGGGAAATCGCGGAAAGGATCCCAAAGTGGTATTTCAGTTTTATTTGAAACCCGAGCACGTTCATCCTTTTCGGGGTCTTAAGAAAATGTTGTATGCAAAAAAACTTTCAGTTAACAATTATATATTGCAGGAGAAATCGGTAGAGGTACTGGAGTTCCTGCAACGTTTTTATGGCGATGTGGAGTGCAGTATAGATCCCGCTGCCCGGGAATACCTGGAAAGAAGTACCCGCTGCCATGAGCACAGCTTTACAAGGTAAGGCCGTTTAATAGGCCCGGTGGCGGAGGATGTTAACATGGAGTGATCCCCCGAATATGAGCGGCGGGCCATGCTATTCAGTTATACCAGGAGGAGCCACCAGGTCCCAAAGGCGATAGTGATAAGGGTGACAGGAAGTCCTACCTTAAGATAATCGATGAAGCGAATTTCGACACCAAACCGTTTGGCCCCTTCTGCAACGATGAGATTTGCCACCGAACCTAAAAGGGTAAGATTGCCGGCGTAGGTACTTGCCATGGCCATGACAAGCCAGGCCTTTTCGGGATTGTCGAAGTAACTTACCAGGGGACGCATCAGCATCACCGCAGGAACATTGGAAATAAGATTAGAGAGGAGGAGGGTAAAAATTGAGAAATTGGCGAGACTTCCTCCAACGAGGGGCATTCCCTTTTGTACGAAAAGCTGGAATGCCTCGGTTCGAGCTACGGCGGCGGTAATAATAAACAGCCCCCCAAAAAAGGCAATGATTGTCCAATCTAATTCGGCAAATACCCGCTCTGGTTTAATGCGGCGGGTAATTAAAAGCAAAGCGGCTCCCAACATGGCCGCTTCATAGACAGGCATATTAAGGACAAAACAGACGGTCATAATACCAATGGCAATCCCGCTTTTATACAGAAGGGGGCGGAATAGGCGATTTTCTTGCTTTCCTCCAGCTTCAGGGATAAAGAGCGAGGTAGTCCTAAAAAACTCCCCGGCAAAAACGATGAGTACTATTCCGTAGGCAATGAGGATGCCTACAAGAGAGGGGACCCATAAAAAACTGGTAAATCGTACAAAGGGAATACCACTTGAAGCACCGATGAGCATGTTCTGGGGATTCCCGATGATGGTTGCCGCCGAACCAATGTTGGCACTTACGGCAAGGGCAATAAGATAGGGAAGGGGATTCCTCCGGGCCCGGAGAACAAGGGAAGCTACGAGGGGGGTCATCATGATACAGATGGTATCATTTAAGAAGAGCGCCGAGAGGAGTCCCGAAGTAACCATGATGAACAGAAGAAGCCGCCGGGGGGTATGGGCAAGACGAAGTACGGTGGTACTGGCAAGGTCAAAAAAACCGGAGAATTTAAGATTTGCGGTAATGATCATCATGGAAAGAATCAGAATGAGGGTTCCCAGGTCGATACTTTTAAGAGCCTCTTCTGGTGCAATTGCCCCCGTAAGCAAAAGAAGGGCGGCCCCTGCAAAGGCGATGCTCGCCCGATTCATTCTGAGGCGGGGAATTCTTCCTATGGCGATCCCAGCGAGGGTAACAACAAGAAGGATGTCAATGATATATTGATTTCCTGAAAAGAGTTGCTTGAATACCTGTTCCATCTTTTAATTACTGGTTTGGTAATGAGTTATCTATATTGAGTTCTCTATGAGAGAGAAAACTTTCTTTTCATCATACCTGTTCCAGTATCTGGCGAAGGATGCGTCCTGCCTTACCACGGTGACTTATACGATTTTTTTCTTCTTCCGATAATTCTGCCACCGTTTTTCCGTACTGAGGTAAGTAAAGAATAGGATCGTAGCCAAAACCGCCATTACCCCGTTCTTCGGTAGCGAGCTCTCCCTCCAGCGTTTCCTGTACAAGATAGAAACGATCTCGTCCGAAATACAATACCATGGCACAGACAAAATGGGCGCGCCGGTCTTGAATACCAGCCATTTCAGCAAGTAACAATTGATTCCGCTCATGGCTGTCTAGTTTTTTCCCTTCCTTTTCGCCGTAACGGGCCGAATGAATCCCAGGGCGCCCTCCCAGGGCATCCACACAGAGGCCCGAATCATCGGCAATGACCGGTTCTTTTACAAGTTCATAAAGGGCCCGGGCCTTAATGAGGGCGTTTTCTACAAAAGTGGTACCTGTTTCTTCCGGGTCAAAAGAGAGTCCCCGGTCTCGGGGAATATGGATGAGAATCCCTCCCAGAATAGCCTGGAGTTCCTTTCTTTTATGTTCGTTATTAGTGGCAAACCAGAAATTCATGGCCCTCATACTAGCGGAAAATAAGGGGTAAGGGAAGGGGGAATAGGACTGTACAATCTCGCTCAAAAGAAAGATACTCTTAGCTTTATAAAGATTTACGGACCCCTTCTTGGTAACTCTGAAGGGAAAAAATTAAATCACAAATTCTGCTATTTCTTTTTCCAGTATAGCATTATTAGTTTGATTTGTTTTGCTTAGATTGGTAAGCATCGGCGTTAATTCGAAAATCTGCTGAATTCCTATTGTTATTTCTCCTATTCCGTTTTTGTGTTCCAGGGAAAGGGTCTTTATCTTCTCTATCGAGGTGTTGATGAGGGCTGTTCTAGAATCGATAGTGGAACTAGAGCTATTGATAAGCTTGCTAATTTCTTGAAGTTTCCCTATAGCCTCCTTAATTTGCAGGCTTTGTTCATTAGTTCGTTCCATAATAGTACCAATTTCTTCAATGCTGCCGGTAACAGTTTTAATGCCATTCAAGATATCTAGGATTATTTGCTGTGTGTCTTTGCTGTAATCGGATCCTCGATGGATTTTTTCTATAAGTTCTTGTAAAGAAATACTTGCTGTTTCTACCCTTTCTTTTGTAAGTTCCGAAAGTTTTTTTATTTCATCAGCCACTACGGCAAACCCTTTTCCTGCTTCTCCTGCATGGGCTGCTTCGATAGCCGCATTAAGAGCAAGGAGGTTTGTTTGTTCTGCTACGGTGGTAACGATACTGATCATTTCCGAAATTGCTTCAGTGGATTTTTTCATTTCTTCCATTAAAACATGATAATCATTTATAACACCTTCAGCAGTAGATGTTTTTGAAATAAGCTCCCGGGCAGTGCTTACCTTTTCTTTTGTTAATTGAGAAATAGAATAAATATCATTAATAAATAGAGTGATAAGTTCAGCTGCTTTTTGATTAAGATTAAATTGTTCCTGGATAGTATGAACAATATCATCGATTTCTTTCTTTATTTCGCCTGTTGCAATGCTAGCCGCATCTATCTGTTCATGGAGTAACGCAGTGTTTTTATTCATAATACCGGTCTGACTGCGTATTTCTTCTATTGCAGAAGTAAACTCAGAGGTTTGATTGGAAAGACGGTTCACTATATCCCGATTACTCCGGATTACGTCAGAAATGTTTCTTACCATTGTTACTAAATAGGATCGTACTTCGTGGGAAAGCTGTATGATACTTCCAATTTCATCATGATAGGGATCCTGAATTTCGGTGATAAGTTTCCCTTCTGAAAGGTCTTTCATAAAAAATAATATTTTTTGCATGCGCCTCATGATGGCTCTCGAAATAAGAAAAGAAAGACCAAAGAAGAGAAAGGCACTCACGATTAATACAATAATGAGAAAACGGGCAAAAGAGGAAAGTTGAGTTTCAAGACTTATCTTGGTTTTAAGAAAATCCTGTTCCAAAAGAGTACTGCTTTCAGTTACGATACTTTCCAGAGCGATGAAACTTTCGTGAAGCGAAGGAAGATACCCCGCCACAACAGAGGCTTCTATAAGGATGGAATCTACATAGTAATGGGAAAATTCAATATATACGCTAATAGCCTCTTTTGTCTTTTGATATACTTCGGAACTGATGATCCCTTCGAAAAACTCAAAGGATTTTTTTAGTTCCTCAAGGGATTGTTTTATCTCTTCTATATCCTGCTTCGTTTGTTTTTCGGAATGGATCCCCGAGGTGTAATATTGAGCAGTGAGTAGCATCCGCTCAAAGCTAGTGTTGAGCAGTTTTGAAAATTCCAAACTCTTTTTATAATTAGTTAAAGAGGTGTTAAAACCTCCAATGCTTCTTTGAATATTCTTTTGGTTGATATAGAAGAATCCTATCACTAACAAAAATACACATATTACTAATACCGGAATGGCTAATAGTTTTTGAAATAGTTTTATGTTATTAAAGGACATTTTCATCGCTGCTCTCACAATGATGGATTGAAGGAGGGGGCTTAGAGCCCCTTCCTGTGACTCTTGTTATTCCTCGTCTCCTACATAGTAACCAGAACCAATCATGTAGGATTTCCCTTGCACGTCGATTCGTTTAGCATAGCCCCGTTTAGGCCCAAATTTTTTCGTTTCCGGGTTTTGCCATGCCCACTCGAACCAGCCTTCTCCTTTCGTTTTTGCAATATTGATAAGTTCCTTTACCTGATAGACCTTGTTCCCGTTCCGATCGGTACTGGAAATATTCATCAAATTCTTTCCTATGAGGCTCGTATTGCTTCCGACGACCAAGGCGTTTCCTTCAAAGTCATACAGGAAGATGTAGAATTCTCCTTCGATAAAGCCTCCTTTCGGATCCTGGAAGGCCTTTACGGCCTGTTCAATACCATTCTTGTTAATGTATGCAATCCCCCTGTTTACAAGATCAATGACCTTCTTTTCCTTTTCGGGATCGATCTTTGTCTTTGTTTGGGCAAAAAGAAGGGTTCCACTCAGGGCCACACAAAGGAAAAGAATAGCCTTTCTTGTTTTGATCATGATTTACCTCCTCCCCATTGGATTTTCTATGTTGTTTTATTATGGAACGCTTTATATAAATTGTCAATTTTTAAAAAAAAAAGTTGCCATTTTTCTGTTTTAGCGTATTATTAAAAAAACGGAGGTTCTCATGAAGAGAAACATCTTTTGGACAGCGGTACTGTTTGTGGTTTTCGGCTTCTCCCTGTTTGCCCAGAGCAAAGGAGATGTGATCTATCAGGTTTCCACCCTTGGGGCTTTACAAGAGGGGGTTTACGATGGGGTAGAGCCCATCGAAACGCTGTTAAAATATGGCGATACCGGTATCGGGACCTTCGATGGTCTTGACGGTGAGATGATTATCCTTAATGGGACCTGTTATCAGGTAAAGGCGGATGGAAAGGTATACAAGGTAGCAAAGACTGTCAAAACCCCCTTTGCGGCGGTCAGTTTTTTTGATACCGATCAAAAAATACAAATTAGCGAACCCGTCTCTTCTTTAGCGGCTCTTTACGACGCTATTCTCAAAGCCCTTCCTACTAAGAATATTCCATATCTTATCAAGATAACAGGAACGGCGGCCTATGTGAAAACCCGAAGTGTCCCAAAACAGCAAAAACCCTACCCTCGACTGGTAGAAGTAACCAAGAATCAACCTACCTTCGAAGCAAAAAACATCGAAGGGACCCTCATAGGGGTATGGCTCCCTGAATATATGGCAGGAGTTAACATGGCCGGGTTCCATCTGCATTTTCTTTCCAAGGACCTTTCTTTTGGAGGGCATCTTCTTGAAATTGATATGCCCAAAGCAACGGTAGAAATCGACTATACTTACGGGTTGCAGCTTACCCTGCCATCGCAAAGTGATTTCTTTACTACGACGTTAAAGCAGGATAAAGAGGAACTCAAGAAAATAGAGCAATAAGAATTGGCAGTAGGGGCCCCTTAAAGAAGCGTTTTAAGATAAACATCGAAAAGGGGCCTTGGGCATTTTTCAATAATAAAAAGATTGATAAGGAGAAAAAGAGGAAAAATAGTGTTTCGGAAAGAAAAAAGTGCACGATCCTCCGATTGATACAAGATCTTAGGTAAGAGTAATAGTATTTCTCCAAGAATGGGCATAAGCGTCTGTTTGCTTAATAAATACAAAAAGCTTGGGAGGGAAAAAGTATGTTGCCAAAGCAACGACCAGTTATTAAAGTGATTGAAGAAAAATGTGTGAATTGTCATCGTTGCATTAGTGTCTGTCCTGCTAAAATGTGCAACGACGGTTCAGGGGATTATGTAAAAGTAAATAGTGATCTCTGTCTTGGCTGTGGAGCCTGCCTCGCCGCCTGTACCCATGGAGCTCGGGTGGGAATAGATGATTGGCAGACTTTTCGCGATGCTCTGACGCGAGGAGAAAAAATTGTTGCCATTGTGGCTCCCGCTGCGGCCAGTGGTTTTGAAGGCCGGTATAAGAAACTAGCTGGTTTTTTACGAAGCCTGGGAGTCCGGGCCTGTTTTGATGTGAGCTTTGGGGCAGAACTGACCGTCTATTCCTATCTGAAATACAAAAAAGAACAAAAACCGGATTGTATCATAGCCCAACCCTGTCCTGCGATTGTAAGCTTTATCGAAACCTACCGCCCTGAACTTATTTCTCTGCTTGCTCCTGTGGATAGCCCCATGGTGCATACCTTTAAAATGATCAGACAATTTTTCCCCGAATACCGGGACTACAAACTTGCGGCTATTTCTCCCTGTTATGCGAAACGGCGGGAATTTGATGCGGTGGGAATCGGGGACTATAACGTTACCTTTCGTTCTATTCATCAGTATTTAGAGGAAGCACAACTGGATCTCGAGCAATATCCAGAGGTAGAATTTGAAGGTCCCCGAGCAGAACGGGCGGTACTCTTCTCTTCTCCGGGAGGGCTTATGCGAACGGTCGCCCGTCATATTCCTGATATTTCAGGAAAAACCCGTAAAATAGAAGGCCCAGAAGTGTACCATTATTTTGCTCATTTGGGTGCTACCATCCAGGCAGGAGAGGCTCCCATTTTTGAACTTGTGGATTGTTTAAGTTGTGAGATGGGTTGTAATGGGGGACCGGGAACATTAAATCAAGGCAAAAATCTGGATAAAGTAGAAAAAAGAATAGAAGAACGGGCTCAAAAAGCCATGAAACACTATAGAAATCAGCGAAAATTGCTTACTACAATCAAACATTTTTGGAAACCCGGTTTGTACCTTCGTCATTATATTGATCGGTCCCCTGTTTTTAAAAATACTATTCGGGAACCGGATGCCTCTTTTATCGCTCGGATTAACCGAGAGACCTACAAAGAATCGGACCGGGATATTCTGAATTGTAGTGCCTGTGGTTACAATAGCTGCGAACAAATGGCAGTGGCAATCTATAATGGCCTTAATAAACCAGAGAATTGTCGTCACTACATGGAAAAGGAAATCCGGCGGCTCCATGATAGTTATAAAGAAAATCTTTCTCAGATGCTCAAGGAGTTTTCTGTCCGTAGTATCGAAACTCTGAAACAAAGTGAGGCTCCTATTGATGAACTTAATGAAGTAACTACGGCACTTCACCTTTTTATGAAAGAGTCTTCTCAGAATATTGTGGAGATGGTGGAAAATATAAATTACATAAATACCCTTGTCCTTTCTACTATTACAGCTTCAGAGCATCTTATGAATGCTTCAGAGGAGAATCGACAAAATATTCAAGGTATTTCCCGTTACATGGAAGAGATAGCCCATCGTTCGGTGACTATTCTTGAGGCAAGTGCGGTGATTGAAGATATAGCCCACCAAACAAACCTTCTGGCTATTAATGCGGCAATAGAAGCAGCCCATGCGGGAGCCCTTGGCAAGGGGTTTGCGGTGGTTGCTACGGAGATAAAAAAACTTGCTGAACATGTAGCAGGGCAGGCCACTTCTATTGCCCGGTTCTTACAGGAGATAAAAGACCTCATAGATCGGAGTTCTTCTCAGGCAGAAAAAACGAGTGAGAGTTTTGCCCAGGTGTTTTCTCGGGTCCAAGAGCTTATGGAACATCAACAGAAAATAAAAGAGATTGTTTTTGAACAACATGCGGGAAGCAAACAGATCCTGGAACGGCTTGATAAAATAAAGGAGTATACAGAGACCGTAGCGACTGCAGCCCGTCGAGTAGATGAATTAAGTGGACGGGTTATTCAAGAAATACGGGTGCTTCCTGAGACTCACCAGCGGAAAGAATCATCCATGGCAGGATAGTATAGGTTCGGGACTCTCTAATGTAACACTCTCTTATTTCAATTTACTGAAAGAGGTCCATGCCTTAGGGATTTCTATGCTTAATAGTTACCCCCTGAAATGGTTCAAAGCGCCATCCTTCTTCTTTTATTTTCATTTTGTTAGAGGGCTGTATAATAGTCCCAATATGCAACGTTTCAAGGGTTTTTTT